>NZ_JACVVI010000021.1:0-74683 GCF_016658625.1 Pantoea sp. S62
GATTGTTAAGGGGCGGGCGTCCGCCCCTTGACGCGTCCGCCTGCACCGGCACCCTGAAACTCCCCATCGCCTGGCGGGCGTAACCTTCTCAGAGCCCGCCCGCTGCAACGCGAAAACTGCCTGCCGCCAGGCGCACCTCGCTGCAAGCGCCCCTCACCCGCCGCCAGGCACCCTCTTCATCAGCGTCGGAAACACAAACAGCGACTGCCCCACCCCGCGATTGGTCAGCGACCAGATCGCCACTGAGCAGAGCGAACAGAGCCCCACGATAGCCACCGGATAAAAACAGGCCCACAGGAACGAAAACCACGCCTGCTCAAACAGATGATGCCGCTGCGCGAACAGAATGGCGGACATCCCAAAGAACTCGATGAAAATACGGTGGATGACGTAAATCTGCAGCGTATTGCGGCCGACCCAGTTGAGATAGCGCATGCTGAAATGCTGATTCAGCCAGCGGCAGGCGGCGATGCTGAACAACACCGCCAGCACACACAGGAACAGGCTCTTATCCAGACCGAATATCACATGAATCCCGGCGACTGCGGCCAGTAGCGCCCAGGGCATCAGGTTCTCCCGCCGCCATTCACTCAGGCGCAGCATCGTCTGGCTCCAGAACGCCCCTAACAGGAAGAACAGGAAATATTGCGCCAGGCTCTGCGGTCCCCAGAACGGGATCACTTTTTCAACCGCCAGATAATTCAGCAGAATCGCCACCGCCACCAGGGCCAGCTTATATTGACGGAAAATTTTGGCACAGAGGAAATAGAGTCCCAGCCCATAGAGATACCACGAGGTACTCATGGCCATAAAGGTCAGCTTGAGAAATTCAAACAGCGAACCGGCATAGGCGGCATTCAGATTCTGCGAAATGCGCTGGCCGGTAATTTCAGTGGAGATGCCGATAATCGACCACCACTGAATAAACCCCCACAGAATATAGAGATAAAAGAGATTAGTGATACGACTGGTAAAGACCTGTTTCCAGGGGCGGTTGAGAATGCCGTTAGTCGCCAGCAATCCCGACACAAAGAAAAAGGCGGGCATACGCAGCGGCGACAGGACCGTATTAAACTGTATCCATATTTCTGCGGGGATCCACCCGGCAGTGAGGTATTTCATCGTCCCTTCAAAACCCGGTAATACCGTGTGATACAGGACCACCAGCAATATGCAGGTGCCCTTCAGGGTATCTACCCATAATATCTGGTCTGACTTAGTCTGGCTCATTCAATGACTCCTGCTATGTAGGTCAGAATGCTGGAAAGTAAAAGCGAGGAAATCAGTATTGCTTTTATGATTATCCAACGATTATTCGCCATTGAACCGATGATGAATGTAGCGAAACTCTTAAAAGCCGCCGGGTGGCCCTGACGCCACAGTTATTTACTCAGCAGAACCTTTCCTTACACTTATTAATGAGAATGCAAAAAGGCTAATTATCAGCGCCACAGCCACGCTAAAGGGTAATAATGTTTCATATTGCAGCAAATATAAATAAGAGAAAGCGGCATCAGGAAAAACCATTAAATATCCGATGAAAGGAAAAGATTTGTCAGATGTGGCAAAAGGTTTAACGGCTGAATAATAGGTTGTGATATTGCGGCGCGCATTATGCTGACAGCCGCCCGTTATCGTTTAAAAGTGAGATTATTAAGGCGGTTAAAACTGCCTTCCAGGGAAGGCAGTGAGGTTACTGACTGAGGAACTTATCGAGAAACTGACGGGTACGCGGCTGCTGAGGATTACTGAACAACGCTTTTGCCTCGCCCTGCTCCACAATGCGTCCCTGATCCATAAAAATAGCGCGGTCAGCGACGTCGCGGGCAAAGCTCATCTCATGCGTGACGATGACCATAGTGCGCTTCTCTTCAGCCAGTGCGCGAATGGTGCTGAGCACCTCTCCTACTAGCTCCGGATCCAGCGCCGAGGTCGGTTCATCAAACAGGATCACTTCCGGCCGCATTGCCAGCGCACGCGCGATCGCCACGCGCTGCTGCTGTCCACCCGACAGACGACGCGGATAGCTCTCTTCCTTGCCGTGCAGCCCGACCTTCTCCAGCAGCGTGCGGGCGCGGGCTACCGCATCCGCTTTCGCTTCGCCCTTAACGATAACCGGCCCTTCAATGATGTTCTCCATCACTGAACGATGGGGAAACAGATTGAAGTTCTGGAAAACAAACCCGACCTGCTGACGCAGACGACGCACCTGCTCCTTTTGCTTACTCTGTGCCAGCGCCGCATCCACGGTAATCTCCCCGACGCGGATGGTGCCGCTATCCGGTACTTCGAGCAGGTTGATACTGCGCAGCAGCGTGGTTTTACCCGAGCCGCTGGGGCCGATAATCGCTACCACTTCACCAGCGGCCACATCAAGGTCGATATCGTGCAGCACCCTCTGGCCGTTAAAGGATTTCACCAGCTTTCTGACTTCGATGGCGCTCATTTCGACTCCGAATCCTGACGATTAACATGCTGTTCCAGCCGGTTCTGCAACGCAGACAACACCGTTGCCATCACCCAGTAAATCAGCGAGGCCGCCAGATACATGGTGAAGACTTCCAGCGTGCGCGAGGTGATCAGCTGCGCCTGGCGGAACAGTTCCGGCACCTGAATCGTCGCCGCCAGCGAGGTATCTTTCACCAGGCTGATAAAGCTGTTGCCCAGCGGAGGCAGCGCGGTGCGCGCAGCCTGCGGCAGGATCACCCGGCGCAGGGTCTGCCAGCGGGTCATACCGATACTCGCCGCCGCTTCCCACTGTCCGCGCTCAATCGATGCAATTGCGCCACGCAGTGACTCAGAAGCATACGCAGCGGTGTTCAGGGAAAGACCAATCATCGCGGAGGGGATCGGATCCAGCTCAATGCCAAACTGCGGCAGGCCGTAGTAGATCATAAACAGCTGGGCGATCAGCGGGGTGCCACGGAAAATCGAGACATAAATCCGCGCCAGCCAGCGAACCGGCCAGAAGCGCGACAGACGCATCAGCGCCAGAATAAAGCCCAGCAGCAGTCCGAAGAACATGCCGCCGATGCTGAGCTGCAGCGTAAACAGCGCGCCTTTTAATAAAAAAGGTGCTGAATCCAGCACCAGTTGAAGACTTTCCTGCATTATTTCGTCACGTCCGCGCCAAACCATTTCTGAGACAGCTTGCTCAGCGAGCCATCTTTCTGCATATCAGCAATGGCCTGATCGATCGCTTTCAGCAGATCGTCGTTGCCTTTACGCACCGCAACACCCGATTCCTGACGGGAGAAGGCATCACCCGCAACTGCCATGGTATCGCCGGTTTTCTTGACCAGATCCAGCGCGGCCAGACGGTCAACCAGAATGGCATTCAGACGGCCTGAGCGCAGATCCTGATATTTTGTGGGGTCATCATCATAAGTACGGATGTCCACGCCCTTCACGTTCTCACGCAGCCACTGCTCGTAGTTGGTGCCGAGGCCCACGCCCACTTTCTTGCCCGCCAGATCGGCCGGTTTAGTGATGGTGCCCGCGTTGGCTTTCATCGTCAGCGCCTGAATGCCGGAAACCGTGTATGGCGTGGAGAAGTCATACTTCTTCTTACGCTCATCAGAGATGGTGACTTGGTTGATCACCACATCGATGCGCTTCGCGTCGAGTGAGGCCAGCATGCCGTCCCATTTGGTCGGTTTCAGGCTCGCCTTAACACCCATGTGCTGCGCCAGCTGTTCCGCGAATTCCACTTCAAAGCCGGTCAGCTTGCCCTTTTCATCCTGGAAGCTGAATGGCGGATAAGTCCCTTCCAGACCCACAAGCAGCGTGCCGCGCTCTTTAATTTTGTTCAGCAGGTTTTCGGCTGCAAAGGTTTTAACGTTGACGCCTGCAATCAGCGCCACAGCCATGACGCCCATCACCATCTGACGACCTGCACGAGAAAAGGACATATTCACCCCATTATTGACAGTATTGTGTGTGTGTTCTTATAAGGGCAGCACCGCGTGTTGCTGCCAGTCCAGAATGATAACGCACGGAGTATAAACTGTTTTATTCGCTTGTCTCAGACCTAAGGATGATAAGCAAATAACGCCGGTGCGCCGCCCGTATGAATAAACAGCAGCGGGCCTTCACGGCGGAAACGATTCTGGCTGATGCCATCCAGCAATCCGGCCATCGCCTTGCCGGTATACACCGGGTCAAGCAGGATGCCTTCCAGCTGCGCCAGCAGTTTCACTGCCGCCATGCCTTCATCATTGGGTTCACCGTAGCGTGGCGCAAAATAGTCATCCCACAGCGTGATCGGTGCCGTAGCCTGCACTTCCAGCGTCTCCGCCAGCGACTGACGTAAACGCTCTACCAGCGGCAACTGCGCTTCGACCTGACGTGAAACGGTGACGCCGACCAGCTCAGTTTCCGGCAACAGATGCTCCAGGCCTACCGCCAGTCCGGCATGGGTGCCGGCACTGCCCGAGGCGACAACCACGGCGGCGAAATCGACCACGCCTTCGCTCTGATGGGCGATCTCCTGCGCGCACTCTACATAGCCTAGTGCACCCAGCGCATTTGAGCCGCCGACCGGCACAATGTAAGGGCGGAATCCCTGCGCTTCCAGACGCGTGGCCTCTTCTGCCAGCTGTTCAGTAGGGTTGTGCAGTGCATCAACCATAATCACTTCCGCGTTCATCAGGTCCAGCAACAGACGGTTGCCGTTGCTCAGGTAGTTTTCAGCGTGGGTGCCAATCGGGTTTTCCAGCAGCGCCACACACTTCAGGCCAAGCCGGGCCGCGACGGCCGCCGTCTGACGCACATGGTTAGACTGGATTGCGCCCGCGGTCAACAGCACATCGGCGCCTTCGCGCAGCGCATCAGCTGCCAGGAACTCCAGCTTGCGCAGCTTGTTGCCGCCCATCGCTACCGGCGTGAAGTCATCACGTTTGATGAAAATATCGCGACCCAGATAGTCGGAAAGGCGTGGCAGGTGTTCTAACGGTGTGGGTGCGCCAAGCAGTTCAAGACGCGGGAATTGATGTAACAGATGTAAAGACAATGCTGCCTCCGGTCGGGCATGAAAATTATCCTTACAGTGTTGCAGAAGATGCGAAAAGGATCACTCTGATTCAGGTGACAGCAGATGCGGTAGTAAAAAGACGAGAAGAAAGAAGCGCCGTGCTCCCCCTTCCCTTTACCCGGCTGGCGGGTAAGGGATAACGTGCCGGAGGCACGCGGGGGAGCAATCGGTGCAGAACAGGCTTACGCCTGCTGCCAGCCTAAGAACTGATCGTACTTGCGCAGCGCGATACGGTAATTGTTATTACCGGCATCGGGCAAATCGCTTTCCAGACACTGATGCCAGCTATTTCCTTTAAGCTTTTCGGCCGGGAAATTTTTGGCTTTCAGCATCTCATCCAGTCGACGCAGACGCACCACATATTCACGAATCGTGCTGGGGCTCATCTCTGTCTGTTCAAACAAATATTGTTTAAACGCCATAATGTCGAAGTAATTAGGATGGGTATTACAAAAAATATCACTACAAAAACGACAAAGCGCGGTCAGTTCGGGCTGAAGTTTCAGCCACAGCTGCTCATCAATCATCTGGTCCATCCGAGCGATGGCCTCTTTATTGATGATCTGGCCACGAAAAACGAGCGCCATTCGATCTAGTACCTTGCCACAGTGTGAACAGTTGGTCTGGCTGTGTTTATAGTCTTTAAGATAACGACTTAACGGTCTGGCCTTGGTCTTGGCTCCCATTACTGAGTCCCCGGTTTCTTATAATTTTGAATCGCCAGGAACTGATACTGCTAGCGCGCTCCCGCAAGTCGGGCCCGCAGGCGTTTAATCGCCTGACTGTGCAGCTGGCTGACACGGGATTCACCCACATCAAGTACCGCGCCAATCTCTTTCAGGTTCAGTTCTTCCTGGTAGTACAGTGTCAGCACCATCTTTTCACGATCGGGTAACGCTTCGATCGCTTCAATGACGCGCTCACGCAGACTCCCTTCTAACAGCTGGTGAAGCGGATTGGCCTCTTCATGGCCTTCCGTCACCAGCTCCGCGCTGTCGCCGTGCTCTTCCCGATACTCGTCGTAGGAGAAGAGTT
This sequence comes from Pantoea sp. S62, assembly GCF_016658625.1. NCBI lineage: Bacteria > Pseudomonadati > Pseudomonadota > Gammaproteobacteria > Enterobacterales > Erwiniaceae > Pantoea > Pantoea sp. S62. Next base: position 6,068 of record NZ_JACVVI010000021.1, read on the forward strand.
GACTGTTGTTGGTGTCCAGCAGGATCTGCCGGTACTCCTCCATGGAAACATTCAGCTGCTGCGCCACTTCCTGCTCGGAAGCAGAACGCCCCAGCGACTGTTCCACTCTGTGCATTGCGCCCGCCACTTCACGTGCGTTACGACGCACGCTGCGTGGTGCCCAGTCCCGACTACGAAGCTCGTCGAGCATTGCGCCACGAATACGCTGCACGGCGTAGGTGGTGAAAGCTGTGCCCTGGAGCGCGTCGTAACGCTCTACGGCATTTAACAGCCCTATTCCACCTGCCTGCAGCAAGTCGTCAAGCTCAACGCTGGCCGGCAGGCGAACCTGCAGACGCAACGCTTCATGGCGCACCAGCGGCACGTAGCGCTGCCAGAGCGAATGCTTGTCCATCACGCCTTCGGCGGTATAGAAATCGTTCACGTTGACTACCCTGCGTTAATGAAGTTATCGGCATGATTATCCAATTCTGTAGCGTTTTCGATTGGCTGAATAGGCGGGGTAAAACGAGGCTATTTGATTTTTGTTAAGTCAGCGTGCAGTTATTTCTGCACGCTTCCTGAAATTAACGACGGGCGCGCAGCCGTTGCCGCGTGGCGGGCGGCACCGCAGCCCACAAACTGCAGACACGACCCTCCAGCTCCTGATACCAGGGCGCAATGTGCTGCCGCGCCTCCTCGCCGGGATGTACCTGAATCGTTCCTGATTCAGCATCAATGCTAATCAGTCGGTTAATAAATAGCCGCTGCAGATCGCTGCGTAAAAAGAGGCCATTATCGATGCTGTTGTCTGCCAGGACACCGTCATCGCCCTCCTGCGTGTCGATATGACAGGCTTCCACCCACGGCCAGTTATGCCGTTCGGTCAGCTCGGTGCCAGTCATCACGCAGGCACCGTAGCGCGCTTTGACACCGGCGCTGAATTCCGCCTGGCTGGCACGCTGCAGCACCCGTGCTTTCACGCGACGCCCCACTTCAGTGCCTGGCATCACTGCCGCAGGGACTTTGTGCTGCGGCGTACTGAGCACCACGATGAACTGAATACGCTGCGACTGTGGAAAACAGGGGTCCGCCTGCGGATTAAAGAGCTGCCAGTAGATGTCTTCATCATCCTGATGCATCAGTACCAGTTTGTAGCCGCGACTGTTTAACAGGTTCTGGGCCGTGGCCGATTGTGGATCGATCATCGCGAAGACCTGACTGCTGCCCATGACTTTCCACAGGTTGTCGCGCTTCTCGTTGTCGCTGCGACGGAAATAGAGGAAAGAGAGATTCTGCTTAAGGTAGTGCTCAAAGCGGCGCAGATAATTTTTACGTTCGTTGTCATGGGAGATGAACAGCAGATCCTCGAGCGGACTGTTGCTCTCTTCACGTGCGAACACCGCACGGATTTTCAGCGTGCGCAGGCCGGTTGACGGACTTAGCAAAGCACGCGCCGTCAGCTCTTTATCATCAGGGTATTGCAGCGCATAACGCCGGGCGATCTCATCGAAGGTCAGCTGCTCGCCCGGTAAAAGGTCATAATTGAAGCGCATAGACACTCCACAAAGTTAAAATCAAAAATGATGTTGTTCTGTGAGGAGTTATCGGCAGTACGGGGGGGAACTGTAACGGGATGGGCGATCATCTGCATTACGACCGGCGGCGCTGGCCCTCTTCGCGCCCGCACCGCACCGCACTGAACGGGTTTTCGTTATTCCTGACAATCTGCACCGGCGTTGACATCAACGATGCGATGACGCAGCGGAAGCAAAGCCCGGCGATAGCGATGACGCAGTCTGACGCTGAATGGCCGGCGTGCCATTAACCCTGCCCAGATGTCGCGTTTCTGCTGGTTATGCTGAGCAACATCGCTGAAATGCTGGATGGTGGTCTGCTGCGCCAGATCATGCAGCAGCACCGGTGCAGGATGCACTGCCAGTAGCTTTATGGCTCCATACTCTTCAAACAGGCACCATTTATCGGCAACCATCCAGACCGGATAGAGCAGTTTAAGCAGTCGTATAGCGGCCTCAAGATTGATCACATAAGCGTGTGCGGTGGTGGCACTGTAGACCGGATAGAGATGAGAGGTTTCCGTTACCGCGGCGATCGCTTTATCAACATATCTATTGACGCGTGATAACAGCACCAGCGTCGGATTATCCGGGGATAACTGCATTGCCGGACTGGATAATACCGCGCCGAGCTGCCCGGTAAATAAGGCGTCATCTTCCAGAATCAACGCCTGTGCAATTTTTTCATCCTTCATCTTTCGATAAATAGCGATATGGCTTAATGCACACCCTATTTCACCCGGTTTGAACGCATAATTAACCGTACGGGTATGCTGCGCAATCTCCGCGTCTGTTAATGCATAGCCATTCACGGCGCTAATAAATTCGTAGTCAAGTCCGGCGGCATCGCATTGCGCAGAAATAGTGGCGCGACGCCCGGTTGATGAGGCGAGATTAATGATAAAGGTCTTCATGCAGGATCTGTATTCCGGGTAGTCATTATGCCTGAACAGCCAGCATACTGCCCATGACATGACCCGGAATGCGTTAAACGAGCGCTGAACCCTGACCTGAGATAAAATTTGAGTCTCTTTTGGGAGTGGGATAAATAAAGACTCCGCTGAAGCGGAGTCTTTATTTACTTAAGCAGGTAAATCAGCGACAAATCGTCATTGACCTTAACCTTGTTAATCTCTGCCAGAAAGGCACTCACCGACTGTGTACTGTGTTTTGTTATTGAGTGGTAGCTGTAGATGATATTGATAATATCCTCTTCATCAATCGTTCCGACCAACTCAACACTGGCGGCTATCAGTGACTTAAGCTGGAACCATTCTGCCGTCAGAAGATACAGGCTCAGCAACGGGCTGCGACTTTCGTCATTAGGGAAAAACTCATCATAAATGCGGTACTGAATATAGTTATTCATTATCCACGGGCGCTCAGCGAGCCACGGCATAACCTGATTCTGCCAGACGTTGTCCAGCCGGATCATCGACTGGCTGACGTCATCGGTTTTAGCTCCTTCCGACAAAATATAAATCAGCTTATTCAGATAGTGATCGAGAGTAGGAAAGGCACGCCTGTATGTCTTACCGCCGAACCAGGTCTGCAATCTCAACAGTAAAGACCATTGCAGATTATGGTCTGGCTTAATCTGGTCAAGCTGCAACCTGATTTCGCCCTGTGCCAGATTATCGAGCACGTCAGAAAAATGACGCTCCATCTTTTCCAGCCAATCCTCGCTGGGGCTGACTCTTTCTGCCGCCAGCAAAAAGGTAGTCAGCGCGTAAAACGCTTCATCAAGCTTCTCACCGCTCATTTTAACAATATTGAGACACATCAGATTCAGCAGCTTCTTGTGCTGATTGAGATCTTTGGCCTTATTGGCTTCTGGCTGAGTCTGAATGGTCTGTTCGAAAAGCATGGCATCGGGTGAAGCTAATAACTGCCGGGTGGCTTCCGGGCAGGAAAGCACCAGCGTCTTTTGCCGTTCATATTTAAATGTCCTGGCTGAGCGCGGATAAGTCGAGCAGGTCTTGCTCAATGCCTCGGCGCCCAGAGTGGAGTGCACCTTGCATAGCAGTTCTTCATCCATAAACGTACAGCTGCCAGAGGCATTCAGCTTCATGGTGCCCCAGTTGGCGACGCTTTTTCCGGTAATGACGATGTTTTCGGTCGCCAGGGTTCTTATTTCAATCTGTGAGGATTTCAGATAGCGCTTCACCGAGGGCTTATCCAGATTGATATCCCAGCCTTTGCAGCAGTGATCGCGACACTCACTGCCAATACATTTAAAAGCAGTGACAAACAGCGGTTCCACAACAGTAATATTTTTCATTTTTTACCTGCTCAACCAGGGTGCTTAAAAACATGAGGGTTGATGTCAGGATAAAGGAAAGCGAGGAGAGTGATTGGCAGAGAAAGGATTAAAAACCAGGCTAATCGTACGCATAAAAAAACCCCGCCGAGGCGGGGTTTTGAATTTGCGTTGAAGGCGATTAGCCCTGCAGCAGAGACAGAACCTGCTGTGGAACCTGGTTCGCTTTGCCCAGCACGGAGTTACCAGCCTGCTGTACGATCTGCGCTTTAGACATGTTTGAAACTTCAGTTGCGTAGTCAGCATCCTGAATACGAGACTGCGCTGCAGACAGGTTAGTCGTGGTGTTGTTCAGGTTAGTTACCGCTGAGTTCAGACGGTTCTGTACTGCACCCAGGCTTGAACGGAAGTTATCAACAGATGCGATAGCTTTGTCCAGCAGTGCCAGTGGGTTAGCGGTAGCTGAACCAGTGTGCACGTTGGTGTTGGTCGCAGAAGCGATGTCACCGATGTTGCTTGCTACAGCAGTAGTACCGGTTGCGCCGCCGTTAACGATAGCACCCGCTGCGGTGTTGTAGTCTTTGCCCTGAACAGTCACATAACCCTGTGCTGCGCCAGTTGCATCGCCGCCAACTTTAACGAACTGACCAGACATAGTACCAGCAGTAACGCCGTTAGCTGAGTCGGTGTAAGAAACGTCAGTGGTGTTCAGTGCAACTTTACCGGTTGTATCATCAACAGAAACGGCATAGTTGTCGCTGCCAGAAGAGACAACGTAAGTTGAAGTCGCTGCGCCAGCTGAAGTCTGTACGTTTTTCAGTGACAGTGAGCTTGCATCTACTTTCAGCGCAGTGGCAACAGCTGACAGGTCAACATCTTTCAGTGAACCGCTTGCGCCAACCTGAGTGATTGCATCGCTGGTTTTCAGTGCGTTTTTAGAGACGCCGAAACCTGACAGGCCCAGAGTAGAAGAGTCAATCTTCTTCAGGTCGATGTTGATGGTTTCGCCGTCGTTTGCGCCAACCTGAATTTTCATTGCGCCGTCTTTAGCCAGCACGTTCACGCCGTTGAACTGAGTCTGACCAGATACGCGGTCGATTTCGCTCAGACGTGATTTGATTTCGTCCTGGATTGAAGAGAGGTCGGAATCAGAGTTGGTGCCGTTCTGAGACTGTACAGTCAGCTCACGAACACGCTGTAAGTTGTTGTTGATTTCTGACAGCGCGCCTTCAGTTGTCTGCGCAGCAGAGATACCGTCGTTGGCGTTACGAGCAGCCTGAGTCAGGCCCTTGATGTTAGAGGTGAAACGGTTGGCAATTGCCTGACCAGCAGCGTCATCTTTCGCGCTGTTGATACGTAAACCAGAAGACAGACGCTCCATTGAAGTAGACAGAGCTGACTGGTTCTTGTTGATGTTGTTCTGAGTGATCAGCGAGAGGCTGTTGGTATTAATGACTTGGGCCATGATAAATTTTCCTGTTAATCAAGTCTTTCGGTTAAGGTGTGGGCTTCAACCCGCCGGCTTCAGCGCCGTCAAAGTTGTTATCGTCTGCCGTTTAACAACCTTTAGAATTTTTTTAGTACCAGGCGAATTTTTCTGCTTCAGCCTGTCACGTTTTAAGTTATCGCCACCTGTCCCGACTTCTTTAGACTTAATTCATTAATTTTCTAGCCGCTGAATTACCCTTCTCTATAGTGCTTATTTACCTCATTACCCTAAGGCAAATAACGTTAAACTTTCCTTATTCAAGGCCGATAACCCAGGTATCAATTTCTCTGTCGACCTTATAAAGGAATTAACATGGCTAGTATAAGCAACCTTGGTGTGGGTTCCGGCCTGCCACTCAGTACCATGCTTGACAGTTTGACCACCGCTGAAAAAGCCTCACTGACACCGATTTCAACACAGCAGTCGGCTTACACCGCCAAGCTCAGTGCCTATGCTACTCTGAAAAGTTCACTGACGACGTTTCAGACCGCTAACACTAAGCTGAACAGTGCGGACCTGTTTACCGCCACTACTGCGGTCAGTAGCTCGACGGCGTTCAGTGCTACCACTTCTGGCAGCACTGTGGCCGGTAAATATGCGATTAGTGTTACGCAGCTGGCGCAGGCGCAGGTGCTGACCTCTGCGGTGCAGAGCAGCAACACGGCCGCACTGGGTGACAGTTCGGTGGCCAGCCGCAGCATTGCGATTACCCTGAAAGATGGAACCAGCAAAAGCATCACGCTCTCCAGTGACCAGACTTCACTCACCGGTATGCGTGACGCGATTAACGGCGCTAATGCCGGCATCACAGCCAGCATCATCAAGGTGTCGGATGGCAGTTTCCGCCTCTCCATGAGTTCCAATAAAACCGGCAGCGATAATGCGGTATCTAAGATTGCCGTCACCGGCGACGACACGCTGCAGGGAATTGTGGGCTTTGACGCATCAGCCAGCAGCAACGCGATGACCCAGAGCGTCACGGCGCAGAATGCCAAACTCACGGTTAACAACGTTGCGATTGAAAACAGCAGCAACCAGATCAGTGATGCCCTGGAAGGAATTACCTTAAATCTGACCGCGCTGACGCCGACTGATCAGCCTCAGCCTCAGACACTGACGATTACCAAAGACACCTCAAAAGCCTCCAGCGCTATCAGCGCCTGGGTGGATGCCTACAATTCGTTGCTGGATCAGTTCAATACGCTGACCAAATACACCAAAGTGGATACCAATACGGCTTCACAGGACTCCAGCAATGGCGCCCTGTTGGGTGACAGCACGTTACGCACCATCGAGACGCAGCTGAAAAGCATGCTGACCAACGCGCAAAGCTCCTCTTCCTATAAATCGCTGGGGCAGATTGGCGTCACAACTGACCCTCAGACTGGTTCATTGAAAATTGATGCCACTAAGGTTAGTGCCGCGCTGGATAAAGATGCAGCGGGCGTGAAAGAGATGATCGTGGGCGATGGTAAAACCACCGGTATTACCACCAAGATTGCAACTAATATCACCGGATGGTTGTCATCTAAAGGAATTGTTCAGGCCGCCACCGATGGCGTCAGCAAGACGCTGAATAATTTAACCACACTGTATAACACCACCAGCGATCGCATTGATGCAGATATCGCACGCTATAAGACGCAGTTTACTCAGTTGGATCTGGCTATCAGTAAACTCAATTCAACCAGCAGCTATCTGACGCAACAGTTCGATACCTCTAGTTCAAGTAAATCATAGGAGTGACCATGTACAGCGCTACAGGCACCAAAGCCTATGCAAAAATTGGCGTAGAAAGCGCCGTCATGAGCGCCAGCCAGCAGCAGCTGGTGATGATGCTGTTCGACGGCGCACTGAGCGCGTTAATCCGCGCACGTCTGTTTATGCAGGATGGCAATATTGAAGGCAAAGGCAGCTCTATTTCCAAAGCGATCAATATTATCGAGGCTGGCCTGAAAGAAGGCCTGACTGAAAATCAGGGTGATGAGCTGGCAGACAATCTGCTGGACCTTTACAACTACATGACGCGTCGTCTTTTGCATGCCAACCTGCATAATGATGTTGCAGCGGTGGAAGAGGTTGAAGGCCTGCTGCGCAACATCGCGGACGCGTGGAAAGAAGTGGTTCAATCTAACCTAATTCAGGACGCCGTTTAATGACTACTGCACCGCATCTGATTACCGTTTACCAACAGTTACTCGATCTCAGCCAGGGAATGCTGCGTCATGCAGTAAAAGGCGAATGGGATGAATTGATCAGCAGGGAGATGGAGTATGTCAGTGCGGTGCAGAACTTAGCCCAGTCGACAGAGGCAGTATCGCCTTCGGCGCAGACGCAGGAGCAGTTACGTCCGGTCCTGCGCCGTATCCTCGACAACGAAAGTGAAGTGAAACGCCTGCTGCAGGCGCGTATGGATGAGCTGGCCTCGCTGGTCGGTCAGAACAGCCGTCAGAAATCGGTCATGTCCGCCTATGCCAGTCAGGGCGGCATTGTAATGGTGCCGCGCGAAACCCTCTCCTGATCCCCTGCTCTGCTACGCCGCCAGATTTATTTTTCTGCGCGGCGTCTCTTTTCTGCCGCTTACTCCATACTTGATTTTCATCATCCCCTGGAGTGTGGTACATGCAAAACCCAACGTTATTACAGTTTTTCCATTGGTATTACCCGGATGGCAGCAAACTGTGGCCGGAAGTTGCCGATCGCGCGGCCTGGCTCAGCGAAATTGGTATCACCATGGCGTGGCTGCCGCCAAGCTATAAAGGGGATTCGGGGGGTTATTCTGTCGGTTACGACAGCTACGATCTGTTCGATCTCGGGGAATTTGATCAGAAAGGCGGCGTTGCCACTAAATATGGCGACAAAACGCAATTACTGGCGGCGACAGAAGCTCTCCGTAGCCACAACGTTGGGGTGCTGCTGGATGTGGTGCTGAACCACAAAATGGGTGCTGACGAGAAAGAGGCGATCAGCGTTAACCGCGTCAATCCGGATAACCGTGATGAAATTTATGACGAGGTCGTGCCCTGCGAGGCCTGGACGAAATTCACCTTTCCGGCACGTGCCGGTGAGTATTCGAAATTTGTCTGGGACCACAAATGCTTTAGCGGCGTAGATCACATCGAAAACCCGGACGAAAACGGCGTCTTCAAAATCATCAACGATTACACCGCCGAAGGCTGGAACGATCAGGTCGATAACGAGCTGGGCAACTTCGACTACCTGATGGGTGCCAACATCGATTTCCGCAACAATGCGGTCAGGGAAGAGCTGAAATACTGGGCGCGCTGGGTGATGGAACAGGTGCCCTGCACCGGCTTCCGTCTGGATGCGGTAAAACATATCCCGGCCTGGTTCTATAAAGAGTGGATCGATCATATTCAGGAAGTGGCTGAAGAACCGATGTTTATCGTCGCGGAGTACTGGTCGTTCGAAACCGAGAAGCTGCAGGAGTATGTGCATCAGGTGGAAGGCAAAACCATGCTGTTTGATGCGCCACTGCATATGAACTTCCATCAGGCCTCAACCGCAGGCAGCGCCTACGACATGAGCCAGATTTTTGCTAACTCGCTGGTGGTGGCGGATCCGTGGCATGCCGTGACGATCGTGGCCAACCATGACACCCAGCCGCTGCAGTCGCTGGAAGCGCCGGTAGAGGCCTGGTTCAAACCGCTGGCCTATGCGCTGATCCTGCTGCGTGAGCAGGGCGTGCCGACCATTTTCTATCCTGACCTGTTCGGGGCGACTTACGAAGATGAGGGAGGCGACGGCGAGACGCACAAAATTGAGATGCCGGTCATTCCTGAACTCGAAGGATTAATCCGGGCGCGTCAGCAGTATGGCTGGGGCGTACAGACCGACTATTTTGATCATCCCAACTGCGTGGCGTTCAGCCGCAGCGGTACCGAAACGCAGCCTGGCTGTGTGGTGATCATGTCGAACGGCGATGCGGGCGAGAAAAGTGTGCCGATGGGCGAAGGCTTTGCCGGTAAGGTCTGGCGCGATCATCTGGGCAACCGTGAAGAGACCATTACCGCAGACGAGCACGGTACCGCAGTCTTTGTCTGTAACGGTGGCAGCGTCAGCGTCTGGGTAGTAGCAGAATAACTGACTGAGTAAACGTAAAACCGCCCCGGCAGACGCATGCGCTGCCGGGGCGGTTTTTTTATGGGCGGCGGTTACGACTGCGCGTTATGTTCAGTAATCGGCGTGCGCAGCAGCTGCGGTTCAATATTCTGAATCACTGCGGCTTTCGGCTGTTTAGCCACTTCTTCCAGGGCCTGCTGACATTCTATTGTCGGAAGCGCCACCTTGCGCAGGGTCAGACCGTCATAGTTGAGTTCGCTGTTATCGACGACCAGCGGCATCACGCGTATCCTGCGCGTCACGTTGACATAGTCACCGTTCAGACGGGTCAGTTTGCCTGGCTTCGCAATCACACGCATCCACTGACGGCAATCCAGCGTGCTGCCATCCGCATTGATAATCAGACTGGCCATAGCCTGTCCATTGATCAGGCTGCTCTGCGGGCCGACGGTTTGCCAGTTCCCCTGCAACTCAGCCGGTGCCGGAGTCTGTACCGCATTTTCATAATCGTTGATTTGCGCACAGCCACTCAGTGCCAGCGCGGCAATCAGCATCCACTTTTTCATGTTTAATCCCTAAGATCGCGTCAATGGCGGCTACGTTATAATTTTTCCACCGCGTAGCGCAAGGTATCTGGCTGTTCAGACACCCGCGAGCGACTGTTTACAGCAGAATTTACCCTTGAGCCAGGAGACCGATCAGCTTTTTGATCGGCAGCTGGCAGTGGGAATGGGCTCTGGCACGCCTGACAAGCGGAAGACAACCCGATACACTGACGCGCTGCATCAGACTTTCAGGAATATAAATATGAAAACGCCAGAAGCCTACTATGCCCAGGCACGTGAAATGTTTTTTACCGCGCATCCCGACTTTCAGTCTGCACTGGATGAGTTGACGGAGAGTGATGCCCGTGCCGCTAATCTGTCGCTGCGACAGCTGCGTGAATGGCATGCCGAACGCATCTATGCAGCCTTTTTACGGCAGAAAAATCTGGATGGGATGATTTTTTCTATTCAGCTCGCTGAGCCGGATAAAGCGGTAGCGGCTGAGGCTATCGAGACCTATCTTAAATCTCATGCTGAGTCGCTGGGGATGAGCTGGGAAGAGTTCTGCATCAAAAACGAGCTGTAATTTTCAATGCACTGGACAGGCGTGAATTACACCTTTCAGCCTGACGTACAGTATCGGATAAAGCAGTAGAGCAAAACGCGATACTTTCACGTCATGCCGCAGGTGATGATTGCCCTTACGGGCAGAGCATCTTCACTGCCTCCGGAGAGGTTGCCGGGCTTTCCTCTCCGGAGGCGTATTGATAAATGGCCCTACTCTCGCTCTTCCGTGGCTTTGCCTTTCACTTCTACATAGCTTGCAACCGCCAGCAGACGATTGATGTGCGTCAGCAGCAGATCAACATCCGACTGCAGAAACTCGGTCGACGATTGCGAAGCGGTAATGATGGCATCCTGCACCGTTTCTGTAATGGTCAGCGAGTTGTCCTGTTTCGCTTGTACCAGCAGCGCTGCAACCAGCAGGGACTGCGCTTCAAGCTGCGCCGTCAGCTCTTTTGCGTCGACGTCCATCTTTGCCAGCTTTAGCAGAATATCAATGACCAGTTGTCGCATCGCGGACCTCCTGAAAAGTAAGCCGACATTATGTCGCGATGCGTGCGCATTTTGCTAGTCGAAGATTGAGGTTTGAGCGAGATAAAAATTTACGCGAAATCAGGGGTACTGCCTTGCTACTGTTTTTATTTACAGTATTATATATCAGCGATTTTGCCCTGAATGGATTGCCATCATGTTTGTTGAGTTGATTTATGACAAGCGCAACGTTGCCGGTTTACCGGGTGCTCGCGAGATGATTCGTGAGGAGCTGGAAAAGCGGGTACATCGGGTGTTTCCTGACATCGAAGTTAAGGTCAAGCCGATGGAACGTAACGCGATTGATACTGATTTGAGTAAGAACGACAAGGCGACAGTTGCGCGTATTGTTGAAGAGATGTTCGACGAAGCGGAAATGTGGCTGGTGGCCGACTAATCCTTTAGCGGCCACCGCATCAGTCAGCGGGAGATGAATCAGCTCTCCTGCTCACTGTGATTAATTTCAATCTCGATGTCCTGAATGGCGGCATCCAGATCTTCCAGCAGTTTCCCCTGCTTATTCAGTAACGCATCGATACGATCGGCGTTCGTTTTGTCTTTATACTCACCCGCATCAAACGCTAACCAATGGCTGGACAGGGTTTCGGTGTTGGTCTGCGCGTAGTGGCGCATCTCTTTCAACTGCGAAGTCACATCGCGCAGATAGTCATTTTTGGTCTTGGTTTCTGTTGAATCGCTCATGCTAAATTTCCTTCTGGTCAGTTATCAAAAGTGTTTAGGCTTAGCGGTTCATCTACCGGCCAATCAGCGGACGCCAGTTCAGATACAAAATGTCGTCCGGAGATTTAAAACTAGTCGATAATAGCGAAGCCGCACTAAGAATAATCGGAAGTTATGGTTTCTCCGTGGGTTTCGCGGATGGCACCTCCTTCTCAATCACGACTTCTTTCACTTTTGTGATCGTTTTGTCGGCGACGCGCTCCGGTATTACATCAAGCTTATGCTGTAAGGCTGCAACCTGACTGGTCAGCAAATCCACCCGGTCATCACGCCGCGCTGCAATGACCCGATAATCTGCCCGAATCTCCTCAACCCGCTTATTTGCCGTGTTACTGACGTAAACAAAAATAATTGTCATCAGAATGCAAATCATCGAACAGCTTAGCAGAATGCAGCCGAGGATAACTTTGCGCTGGTATGACATAGGTGCCTTAAGCCTGTTAATCGTTGACATCGCTGCGATCCTCCAGAGTTGAGATCAGCCGATCAATCTCATTACGAAATTTATCGTTCTGATCGGTTTCGGTCATTGCCAGTAAAATACCTACGGCATTCTTGATTAACCGCAGATCCGTTTCGAGTGTCGCAATACGTCGCAGATTTCTGTCATGACGTTCACGTAACTCATCGTTCTCCTCCCGTATCAACAGGTTGCTCTCTTTCAGCAATACCACCTGCTCTTTGTAGCTGGTAATAATTTCGCCGCCGGCTCGATTACTGGTTACGATTGACGCAATACCCGCCAATAACGGTTTCCAGAATAGTGCAGCCGCCCCCCCACCCAGAACTAATGCACCCATACTGGTAATCAGACTACTTTCCATGCCACACCCCTTTGTCCGGTAAGGTCTCTGGAACACACTGCGTGCAGAACAGCCACGTCCTCCACCCTGAATTTAAGATTGCTTAAATACCAGAGTTAAGTATACTTAAGTCAATCTCAACTAAAAAGTCAAGCTGATGAAAAACGAAACGCTGGGTGACCGCATCCGACTCCGACGTAAATCACTGCAATTAACGCAGAAGCAACTGGCGCAACAGGTAAAAGTTTCCCATGTAGCTATTTCACAATGGGAAAAAGAGGAGACGCTGCCGCGCGGTGAAAACCTGCTTCGGCTTGCCGAAGCGCTGGGCTGCACGCCGGCTTATCTGATAGACGGGGATGGTCCTGTTTTCAGCGAAAATAGCTGGGCTGGCCTGCACCAGATCCCGCTGCTTTCTCAGCGCGATGTCGCACAATGGCTGAACGACGCCAGCTCTGTGCGGCATGAGCTACTGATGCACAACGATATGGCGCTTTCGCAACAGAGTTTCGCCATCCGGGTAGAAGAACAGGCGATGACGCCCGCGATTCTGCGGGAGGATATGGTGATTATCGATCCCTGTCTGTCACCTCAGCCTGGTGACTGCGTACTGGCATTACAGCAGCAGAATGCTCTGCTACGCACCTGGCGCCAGCGCGGCAGTGAAAATGGTGTTGCGCAGTTTGAACTGGCACCGGTCAATATCAACTTTCCCGAGCTGCATTCAAGCCGCGACAGCCTGAAGCTGATAGGCACCCTGGTGGAATTGCGCCGCTATCGGCAGCCATAAAAAAACCCGCCGGGTGCGGGTTAGCTTTTCAGCGAACAACATTCGCCAGAGTCATAGCCGTGCAACTACAGGGCGTCGACCAGTTGATCCACCACTACCTTGCCCTGCAAATCAGTCTGCATAATGCGATAGTTGACTGGCCATGAGCGGCGGGTGCTGAGTTTGTCGAACAGGGTCACGCCGCCTTTTTTGACACCCTGACGGCTCACAATGATCCACTCCGTCACCTCTTCCTGACCACGATTTCTCAGGCTCAGTGTGCGCTGTTCAATCAGCTGGTCTTCTGCTTCAATCTTTAAATAGTCTCGTAACATAATTTCTATCTCCTGGTAACGCAGGTCACTATATGCTTTTTATTAATCTCTTCAATCGAATTTATTTATCGACATTTTTATCGTCGGGAATGTGACCTGCCGCAGGTGATATGACAGATTTGTCCATTTCTGCATCAAACTTTTCCCGTTAGCATGATTGTGCTGCACACACCCGAACATCGAAAAATGACGTGTTCAGTATGAGAGAAACTCCGATTAGCCCGCCTCTGGCGGGCTTTTTTTGCTCTCCTGAGCCCGATGTAATGCGCGATGTCAGGGCTGGTCTAGACTTAAGGCACTGGAACAAAAGGAGGGAGTTATGTTTAAGCACAATACGAATGAAGAACGTAAGAAAGAAGGTGATGTCAGCAAAAGCCTGCCGGAAGCTGCGCCAAACGCGGGCAATGCCTATGAAGAAGATGATCATCCTGCCACTGATGCGCCGAAAGATCATGGTGAAGTGCCGCGTAAAAACGATGACAGCCAGGATGATAAGAAAGATCCTTATAAAGCAAGCTGATGTGCGAGAGGCGCGCCCGCCGGGCGCGCTGCTTACAGTTATTAAATTAATTCTTCTGGAATGCGTCATCGGCATATAATCCTGAAAGTTAGCGAGTAATACCATTATTCCCCTTCTATCCTCTTCCCATTGAAGTTACACACTCGCGAGAATCCCCCTGACTCTGCTGAATAAATCCTGAGAACGAGCCAGCGTGCAGCACTTCATGAATGCGTTCGCGCGTAACCGTAATGGCCACTCTCATTCTCTGCTGGCTGTCAAAAGGTCCGTTCCGGCATGCGCTGTGTTCAGGTTTGAGTAACGCTAAATGTTGTAATATCAGATCCGTTTAGCTGAGTGACTCAATCGCAGCAACGTGGGTATAAATGCCGGAAAAATTTAATGAGAATGCATGTCATGAAAAGAATGATTGTTGGCCTGAGTCTGGTTCTGCTGGGCGGATGTGTGGATATGGGACGGGTTGGGTTGCACCCGGATACGAAAACCGCTTATTTCGACGGTCATCCTTATCAGGTTGAATCCTGTCTTACCGTTGCGGCACAGGATCGGAGACTCTATCTGGAGCAGGATGATCCGCTGCCGAATGGCGAAAAGCGGTTTAACCTGGTGCAGGATAATGAAACCGTGGCCTGGGTTGAGATTGCAAAATTCAGCCATCATCAGACTAGCGCGACATTTTACTATGACCCGAAAGCTCCGGATATCAGTGCATCTGTTTCAGCGATGATCGCGGCGTGCAAAACATCGCTCTAGTGGCATCCTAAGAATGGCATGGTAAGCCGCTGATGGTAAGGAGAGCAGTTGTCAGGTCAGCCGGAATACAAGCGCTTGCCTGACAACCTCCATCATTCTTCTCAACGGGATTGTTAATCAGACCCATTTCAGGATTGTGACACTCTCAGGAGTATGCATTACCTATTTAGCTGGTTCGCAATCATAGTCACCCCGGATACGGATCTGACTCTGGCTGGTGCGGACGATTTCCGCTCTCAACAATCCCTTGCCATCGCGCGTCGTCTGCTCCATATCCACCATTCCCGGTGCTTTGCTGTTTTTCACCAGTAATTTGACCGTGGCGTTGTCGTAATTGCCCTTCTCTTTCGCAAACGTCACTTTCTGGGTTTTTACACGTTCCCCGTTCACTGAGAACCAGCCACTTTTATCGGTTTTGAGATTGAACGGCCCGCACTGCGTGGCAGCAAAGGCTGGAGCTGACAAGCTGATTAACGAAGCGATAAGTATGGTTTTTTTTAGCATAGGGTGGCGTCCTGCTGATGGGGGTTGAGTATCGAGCCAGAGAGTTTATTATCTTCGGGCTTAATGAGGAAAGTATAGCTAACGACATGGATATTATTGCCTACAAGCCAGCAAATCCGCTGATTGAGATGTCAAGGTGAACCCTCAAAGCTGTAAAAGCTGTGTCAAGTGAGGGCATGCGTAAACTCCCTGACATTGAGGATCGTTTAGCGCGATAACTAATTCCTGATCGCAAGCGCTCGTACATAATGACTTATCAAAAAATCCGTTATTGTTTAAAATATGCTCATTTCTTTCCAAGAAGCTTGTAAGCATTTTAATAAATGGTAAAATCCAGGAAATTTTTTTCAAGGAAGGGTTTGTGTCAACAACATCGACCAGAAGTCAGGCAGTACGGTATGCCTTAGTAGGACTGGCAAATACTGGCATAACAGCCCTGTTTATATTTATCCTCATGCACTGGGGAGTAGGTATATATGCATCCAATGCTGCGGGGTATATAGCTGGTATACTTTTCAGCTTTGTGGCTAATTCACTATTTACTTTTTCTGCTAATCTTTCAATAATAAGATTTGCGCGTTTCTTCATGTCAAGTCTTTTTTGCTGGATGTTAAATATCTTAGCAATCAAATTATTCCTGATATTTGCTCCCTCGCATGCATACATTGCGCAATTATTTGGCATGGCAATCTATACTGCCGCTGGATTTCTGATTAATAAGATATGGGTAATGAAAAAATGAATCAACCTACGTTAGATATCTTAGTTCCTTGTTATAACGAGGAAGATATTTTTTCTTATTGCCTTACAGAACTTCAGGGTGTTCTGAACAATTTGATTGCTCAGGAGATGATCACAAGTCATAGTTCAATAACATTTATTGATGATGGCAGCAAAGACAAGACATGGAGCTTAATTAGCGAGGCTTCGCGTCAGTCATCATCAATAAAAGGTATTAAACTTTCATGTAATCGCGGCCATCAGATTGCTCTTCTTGCAGGATTACACGAATCAGATGCAGATATAACTATAAGTATAGATGCTGACTTGCAGGATGACACAACTGTTATCGAAAAAATGGTAAGAGGTTACCTCGATGGATACGATATTGTATACGGTGTGAGAAGTGACAGAAAAACTGATACCGGATTTAAGAGGCATACAGCTGGCTTTTTCTATAAAACGATGAACTGGATGGGTGTTAAGCAAATTCCTAACCATGCTGATTACAGACTGCTCAGTCGAAGGGCATTAGATGCACTCCTGGAGTATAAAGAGCAAAATCTATATATCAGAGGATTGGTACCCCTGGTTGGATTTAAATCTAAGAAAGTTTTTTATTCCAGAGCAGCACGTATAGCCGGTGAATCTAAATATCCTTTAAAAAAGATGCTTGGCCTTGCTATCGAAGGAATAACCTCGTTATCGGTGACGCCTCTTCGCACTATTGCTGTTCTTGGCTTTGCTATAAGTATTATTTCGATTTTCGCCGCTCTATACGCTTTGGTTGAGAAATTTAGTGGCAATACAGTTGAAGGTTGGGCTTCAGTAATGATAGCAATTTTCTTCCTTGGTGGAGTTCAAATGCTCTCTTTAGGCATTATTGGTGAATATGTGGGAAAAATTTACATGGAAACCAAAGAACGACCAAAGTATTTTATTGAAGAAAAGTGTGAGCAGACGGATGCACGTCAGTAGTTAGAAAATTAGCACTTTAGTGGAAGGTTAATTATGAAAACCTGCAATTGTGGCCAGCCTGGTTACCCTGGCGATGACTATGGTGCTTTCTGTTTCTTGTCTTCCCTCCTGGATTTTTGATTTAACGTCATCGAACATTCCTTGATAACGCCCACAAGTCAGGCAGGCAACTGTCTGAGGGAGGAAAGTGTGCTCTTGCCTGAGACACTTCAGTCGCTTTACATCGCATGCTTACATACTACTTAACACCCTACCAAGCTTAGCGGGAGCTTCTGAAAAAAAAGCTTTCAGTAAAGTTTAAGAGATATTCCGCTTCAGCCCGGCTGCATTTGCCAATAATCTGCCTTCCGAAAAAGTCATCAAAGTGAGTAAACCCCACCGTCTCAGATGAAGAGATAACAATCATCGCGAAACACCAATCAACAGGGAGCATACGACCCATCCTACCCATTCCCTGGCCACTATGAAAAAAATCGTATGCTGCACTATCTTTTTTTAACACGTATGTTAATGATATGATAATCTTTACTGGCTAACATTCAATTTTATAAAAATAAACATTAGGGTACGCAGTGGGATACTACAGACTTTTACTGGCGGTGATGGTTCTCTTTTCTCATTGCGGCCTTAAACTGCCAAATTATAATCAGGGTGTGACTGCTGTAGTCTCATTCTTGATCATAAGTGGATACGTAATCACAAAATTAATATCTGCTAAATTTCCTTCTAAAAGTGATATCAAGTTATTTTATGTTGATCGATCCCTGAGGCTTTTCCCTCAATTTATATTTTATATGATAGTTACCACTTGCCTGTATCTGTTTTTTGACGGCACATCTAAAGTTAATGCAACTCAAATTTTAGTAAACTTTACGATGATTCCCCTCAATTTTTTCGCTGTGTTTTTCAACGAGTATATTATTGTTCCTCAGTCCTGGTCTCTTGGGCTTGAAATGCAATTTTATTTACTCATACCGTTAATTTTGCTGAGCAAAAGAAAAGCTTTAATAGCATCACTTTCTCTTATGTTATTCATTCCTGCTTACCTAGGATTAATTAATACAGATTACTTTGGCTACAGGATGATAACAGGTACGCTATTCATTTTCCTGCTAGGGAGCATGATGGCGAGCAATGAAATAAAACCCTTAGCTATCCTTTATTCATTTTCATTTATCATGTTATTATTCTCTTTGAATGATAAAGGCCTTTCTCAGGAATTCAATAAGGAGGTTCTTTCGGGAATAATCATTGGTGTTCCTGTCGTATGGATACTATTTAAGGCTAATATTAAAAGTTCATTCGATCGCCTTGCAGGCGATCTTAGTTATGGTGTCTACCTCAACCATTTGATGTTCTTTTATTTTTATAGCAAAATCGGGTTTAATGTTATTAGCGTGGGTGGCTCACTTCTTATTTTAGGGTCATCACTATTTATGTCTTATTTCTCTCTACGCTTAATTGAAAAGCCGTTTTATCAATTAAGACATAACAAAGTGAAAAAAGATGTATTTTCACGTAATAAACCATTTTGATTACGTTAATGTCTTTTCTTTTTCCTGTTATGCCATTTAATTAAGAGATGATTAATGCTAAAATCACATTAGCATACTGTAATATCTTTTTTTAAGTTATAATTTTTTGCTATAAGGACTTAAAGTGATCGTAATTAAAAGAGCATTTCCATTAGTTTATTTTCTATTTGGAGTCATTTTCTATACCTGGCTATCATATCAGTTCGGTTCAAATAGCGATAATATGTCTTCTCTTCTTATAGCCAAAGACTTAGCTAATGGGAACACCACGTTATCAGGATGGCACCTTTCAACTCAATCCTATCTTTTTTCAGATATTGTATGGACAGCGCTAGCTGTAAAATTAATTGGCTACACTCCTGCTTTATCACATATAATGCCAGCAATTTTTTATTCTATCCTTTCATATTTATCCATTAAGATTATCTCAATAAAAAACAAAAGTGGGCTATATTTAATAGCGCCAGTGATATTGATACCAACTTTCTTCAGCATTGCAAATGCTGTCGAGCTTAATATTCATGGTGGAATATATTTATTATCAGTTGTATGTTTATATTTACTTTCTAGTGAATCTCTTAAATCATCTATAGTTAAATTATTGCTGGTTTCATTATTATGTGGCATCTTTGCTGAATCGGATAAACTCCTCATTTTCATTTTCATCATTCCTTGTTTCATTTCATCTTCAATACATTATTTCTTTAAAAAGAAAAAGCAAGACTTACTCATTGCCCTGGCATGTTGTCTATCTATTATTTTTTATAAAGTTGCATCAATAATCCTGCCACTTTACTTTGAATATGACGTACCCGGCATAGGTGGCCCAACGGTTGCAACTATTCCGGCGATGCTCGACAATGCTACTCTTGCTTTCCAGGGTGTGCTTTATTACTTTGCAATAAATTTTAATGGCGATCCAATAAACATTGTCGTTTCAGCAATAAAATCGGTACTTCTGAGTATCTATGTAGTTCTTTTTATCAGGTCAGCTATCAAGAGCTTTGGTAAGTCACTTGTTGATACGCTTCTTATTTTTTCTGCAACTGTACCATTTGGTGCGTTTATTTTAAGCACTGTTGCTATTGATATCACGTCTACTAGATTCCTGTTCTTTTCCGTGTTAAGCGCAACATTACTTATTTCCAGAAATACAGCGATAAGTAAAAACTTTTATAAGGTAGCTTTAATAATCATTGCGGCTAGCAACCTTGCCTGGATTTACAAATCAAAGGAAACAGAAGAGAAATATTATGCAAGGCTGGGTGACTTCTTGCTGTCGCAGAATCTGTTACATGGATACGGGGAGTTCTGGAAGGCTTCGATACTGACATCTGTTAGTAAAGTTAACGTCTATCCTGTTTTTACTGATGGAACTGTCAGACCACGCTATTGGCTTTCCCGCGATGATTGGTATGAAAGAAACGGAAACTTCATCATTTCCCGAGATCAGGCAGAAATTGATACGGCTATTAATCAATTCGGAGAGCCGAAAAAGACTATTGATTTCCATGGAATGAAAATCCTTGTCTGGGACAAAATGCCGCTTCCCCCTAATGGCGTTTCTTTACAAAAAATCAAAGCAAATTCTTTACCCTTACGCAATTATAAGATTGATCCTGATGGTGGAATACATAGCGACGGAAATCAGGGATTTATGATTTCAGGTCCTTATGTCAAGCTTCGCAAGGGAGATTATAATATAGTCGTGTCAGGGCAAGTCTATAGCGGGCATCCAGAGGCAGAGATTTTTTCATCAAAGTCACTTATTTCTATTAAGCTGCCGATGACAAACCTCGGTGATAGGACTGTTATAAATTCTTCTTTCCATCTAGATAAGGATGTTGATGATTTTGAATTAAGAGTAAACGTAAAAGAAAAGGAAGAACTCAAAATTTACGGTTATTCAGTTTTTAAGTAATAAATGGCCCGCAAGGGCCATTTATTATTGTTTTGAAGTAGAGACTGCACTCTGATTTATATTATAAATTTAGCCCCTATTCATGGATGATAGGTTTTTATGCTCTAATCAAACATTATTTTGACTTGCGGCCAGATTTTCTGATTGAAGTAATCCCACATTCAGATTATCCAGCAATTTATAATATAAAAAATCTTAACTTCTCGGAGAGATAATACGCAGAAAAAGAAATCGAGAGAGAGTTACTTTTGTCTTTAGCCCTACTGTTAATGCTATCAATTATAAAAGAGATGACCATTTTACACCAGTGACGTGGAAAATAGCGATAAAAAAGTCGGGCTGACCTGGCATAAGCTTTGTCAGTCCCGACATATTCGTGTGTCATGATGTTTTTCAACTGGCAAAAATCTAAAGTCCAATGACAAGTTGAGAACATGCACATATGCATAGTTTGTCAGCTATATTAACTTTAGATTCAGTATAATATGTTGGCATTTTTGAGCATTGAGAACAAAAATACTAACGAAATGTCCTACCTAATGCACAGATGAAGCAACTAATCCTAATATCTCGTATTTTGAGTTCGTTAAAGAAACTAAACCTGCATATTCATAATTTCGCTATACGCCGACACCAGCTTGTTCCTGACCTGAATCCCCATCTGCATGGAGATGGATGATTTCTGCAGATCGACCATCACATCATTCAGCGCGATGCCGGGTTTCCCCATCTCGAAATCCTGCGCCTGGGTGCGTGCGGTGGTCTGCGTTTCGCTGATCTTATCCAGCGCCGCTTTCATGGTCGCACCGAAATCGATCTGATTAGTGGCTTCATTGCTGCGGTTACTGGCCTGCAGTGAGGTCGCCTGAAGCTGCTGCAGTACGCCGTCAATTGCCTGAATGGACATGAACGATACCTTATTAAAGAGGATGACATTTTTGATGTGAGGAAAAGTTAGCACGTTGTCAATGAGACAAAGCCGCTAAATGACAGCAAAAAACCTACCTTATCCAGCCATCGAATTTTGCTTATCGCCTAATAATGCCTGGCATTGAAGTGGAAATTTTATCTACGCAGGTCAGGGAGTCTGTTTTGCCATCTCAACTTACCCGGTCAATTACGTCAGGCAGGAATCGGTCATGAATGCGAGCACAGCCGCCACAACAGAACAAGAAAAGAAAGGCTTCGGTGACCTGCTCGCTCGCCTGCGCGCAAATCCGCGTATTCCTTTAATCGTCGCGGCGGCTGCCGTGGTGGCGATCGTGATCGCGATGGTGCTGTGGGCGAAGCAGCCCAGCTATAGCGTCCTTTATAACAACCTCACTGATGAAGATGGCGGCGCCATCGTCACCCAGCTGACGCAGATGAACATTCCCTACCGCTTTGCCGAAAATGGCGGCGCACTGATGGTGCCGGAAGCGAACGTGCATGAGCTGCGTCTGCGTCTGGCTCAGCAGGGTCTGCCAAAAGGCGGCTCGGTGGGCTTTGAGCTGCTGGATAAAGAGAAGTTCGGTATCAGCCAGTTCAGCGAGCAGGTTAACTACCAGCGCGCGCTGGAAGGCGAACTGGCCCGCACCATCGAATCACTGGGTCCGGTCAAAAGCGCCCGCGTTCATCTGGCGATGCCAAAACCAACCTTATTTGTGCGTGAGCAGAAAGCGCCATCCGCCTCTGTCACCTTAACCCTGCAGCCTGGCCGTGCGCTGGATGAAGGCCAGATTCAGGCCATCGCCCACATGGTTTCAAGCAGCGTCGCCGGTTTACCGCCGGGCAACGTCACCGTGGTCGATCAGACCGGTCGCCTGCTGACCCGTTCTGATAACGCCGGTCGCGATCTGAATGACGCGCAGCTGAAGTACTCTTCTGAAGTTGAAGCACGCTACCAGCAACGTATCGAAGCGATCCTGAATCCGATTCTCGGCCAGGGCAATGTGCATGCGCAGGTTACCGCGCAGATTAACTTCGACACCGCCGAGCAGACCGACGAGAAATATCAGCCTAACGCTAACCCGTCGAACACGGCGATCCGTTCGCGTCAGACCAGCACCAGCGACCAGTCAGGCAGCCCTTATCCGGGTGGCGTGCCAGGCGCACTCTCTAACCAGCCAGCGCCAGCCAACACCGCGCCGGTCACGACGCCAAACAACAATGCGGCCAACGGTCAGGCCGCGAATGGTCAGAACAATGCGGCGAACAACGCCAGCCAGACCACCAGCACTGCAGCAGCGAGCTCAGCACCCACCAACTCGCGCCGTGACGACACCGTGAACTACGAACTGGATCGCTCCATTCGTCATACCAAAGTTAACGTCGGTGACGTACAGCGTCTGTCGGTTGCGGTCGTCGTGAACTTCCGTGCAGATGATAAAGGCAAAGCGGTTGCGCTGAACGAGCAGCAGCTGAAGCAGATTGAAGACCTGACCCGCGAAGCGATGGGTTACTCCCAGACGCGTGGCGACAGTGTCAACGTCGTGAACTCGCAGTTCAACACCACTGAAGCAGTGACCGCCGATCTGCCCTTCTGGCAACAGCAGTCCTTCTTTGATCAGCTGATGAACGCCGGTAAGTGGCTGTTGATTGCCCTGGT
The DNA here is from genome assembly GCF_016658625.1 of Pantoea sp. S62. NCBI lineage: Bacteria > Pseudomonadati > Pseudomonadota > Gammaproteobacteria > Enterobacterales > Erwiniaceae > Pantoea > Pantoea sp. S62. The sequence continues at coordinate 29,262 of NZ_JACVVI010000021.1, forward strand.
AGCCTTTATTCTCTACCGCAAACTGGTTCGTCCGCACCTGGTTCGTAAGCAGGCCGCCGAGAAAGCTGCTGCCGAAGCCGTTGCTGCCCGCGCCGCTGCACAACAGCCAGAAGAAGAAGCCTTTAATGTACAGCTCAGCAAAGATGAGCTGGATCAGGAACGTAAGTCTAACAACCGCATGAGCGCAGAAGTGATGAGTCAACGCATCCGCGACATGTCAGAAAACGATCCGCGCGTTGTTGCGCTGGTGATTCGCGAATGGATGAGTAAAGAGCTATGAGTCTGACCGGAACCGAAAAAAGCGCCATCCTGATGATGACCATCGGCGAAGAGCGCGCTGCGGAAGTTTTCAAACACCTGAACCAGCGTGAAGTACAGCACCTCAGCGCGGCGATGGCCAACATGCGTCAGGTGTCACACAAGCAGCTGACTGAAATATTGCGTGAGTTCGAAACCGATGCTGAGCAGTTTGCTGCATTGAGCCTGAACTCCAACGAATACCTGCGTTCGGTCCTGACCCGGGCGCTGGGCGAAGAGCGTGCCTCCAGCCTGCTGGAGGACATTCTCGAAACACGCGAAACCACCAGCGGGATGGAAACGCTCAACTTTATGGAGCCGCAGGCGGCCGCCGACCTTATCCGCGACGAGCATCCACAGATCATCGCCACCATCCTGGTCCACCTCAAGCGTGGCCAGGCCGCCGATATTGTGGCGCTGTTCGACGAACGTCTGCGTCACGATGTGATGCTGCGTATCGCTACCTTTGGTGGTGTGCAGCCAGCCGCGCTGGCCGAACTGACCGAAGTGCTGAATGGCCTGCTGGATGGCACCAACCTCAAGCGCGCGAAGATGGGCGGCGTGAGAACCGCAGCCGAGATCATCAACCTGATGAAAACACAGCAGGAAGAGGCCGTTATCGAAGCGGTACGCGACTTCGATGGCGAACTGGCGCAGAAAATTATCGACGAGATGTTCCTGTTCGAAAACCTGGTGGAAGTGGACGACCGCAGCATCCAGCGCCTGTTGCAGGAAGTGGAGTCCGAGCAGCTGCTGGTTGCACTGAAAGGTTCCGAACAGCCTCTGCGCGAGAAGTTCCTCAAGAACATGTCAGCCCGTGCGGCCGATATCCTGCGCGACGATCTGGCCAACCGCGGTCCTGTACGTATGTCCGCAGTGGAGAACGAACAGAAAGCGATCCTGCTGGTGGTACGTCGCCTGGCCGAATCGGGCGAGATGGTGATTGGTGGTGGCGAGGAAACCTATGTCTGATGCATTTTCTGCCCGCCCCTGGCAGCTGTGGCAGCCTACTGATTTAGGCCGTTTTGACGAGCCTGAACCGGAGCTGCAGCCAGAAATTTACGAAGCTGAAGACGGCGTGGATGAGCAGCAACAGCAGCTCGAACGTCTGCAGCAGCAGATGCGCAAAGAGGCGCAGGGCCAGGGTTACAACGAAGGCTATCAGCAGGGTATGACCGAAGGTCAGAAAGCGGGCTACGACGCCGGTTTTCAGCAGGGACTGGTCGATGCCCAGCAGCAGCAGGCGCCGCTTCAGGCGCGGATGCAGCAGCTGGTGACGGAGTTCCAGAACACACTGGAGTCACTGGACAGCGTGATTGCTGCCCGTCTGATGCAGCTGGCGCTTGAAGCGGCTCGCTCGGTGATTGGGCAGGCCACTACGGTAGATGGCACCGCCCTGCTGCGCCAGATTCAGGGTCTGCTGCAGCAGGAACCGATGTTCAGCGGCAAACCGCAACTGCGTGTTCACCCGGACGACTTACAGCGTATTGAGCAGACTTTAGGTCCGACGCTGGACCTGCACGGCTGGCGGCTGATCGCAGACAGCACCCTGCACCCTGGCGGCTGCAAACTCAGCGCTGAAGATGGCGATCTGGATGCCAGCGTCGCAACGCGCTGGCAGGAACTCTGCCGCCTTGCCGCGCCGGGAGAAATCTGATGACCACCCGTCTGAACCGCTGGCTGGGCTCGCTCGACGCCTTTGAAAAACGCATTACCCAGGTGCAGCCGGTGCGCCGTTATGGCCGCCTGACCCGCGCGACTGGCCTGGTGCTGGAAGCGACCGGTTTACAGCTGCCGCTGGGTGCGACCTGCATCATCGAACGCAACGATGGCAAAACCATCAGCGAAATCGAAAGTGAAGTGGTGGGATTTAACGGTCAGAAACTGCTGATGATGCCACTGGAAGAAGTGGACGGCATTTTACCGGGTGCGCGGGTCTATGCGCGTCAGAATGGTGACAACCCGCAGGCGGGCAAACAGCTGATGCTGGGGCCGGAACTGCTTGGCCGCGTGCTCGACGGTAGCGGCCGGCCGCTGGACGGCCTGCCGTCGCCGGATACCGGCTATCGCGCACCGCTGATCACACCGCCGTTTAACCCGCTGCAGCGAACGCCGATTACCGACGTGCTGGATACCGGCGTGCGTGCCATTAATGCCCTGCTGACGGTCGGTCGCGGGCAGCGTATGGGTCTGTTTGCCGGTTCAGGCGTGGGGAAAAGCGTGCTGCTCGGCATGATGGCGCGCTACACCAAAGCGGACGTTATCGTGGTCGGTCTGATTGGCGAACGTGGCCGCGAAGTTAAAGATTTTATCGAAAACATTCTGGGTGCTGAAGGCCGCGCCCGTTCGGTGGTCATTGCTGCCCCGGCGGATGTGTCGCCGCTGCTGCGTATGCAGGGTGCCGCTTACGCCACCCGTATCGCTGAAGATTTTCGCGATCGCGGCAAGCATGTGCTGCTGATTATGGATTCACTGACCCGCTACGCCATGGCGCAGCGTGAGATCGCGCTGGCGATTGGTGAGCCTCCGGCGACCAAAGGCTACCCGCCTTCCGTGTTCGCTAAACTGCCTGCGCTGGTTGAGCGTGCCGGTAACGGCATCGACGGCGGCGGTTCGATCACCGCCTTCTATACCGTCCTGACCGAAGGCGACGATCAGCAGGATCCGATCGCGGACTCCGCGCGCGCCATCCTTGACGGTCACATCGTGCTGTCGCGTCGGCTTGGCGAAGCGGGTCACTATCCGGCTATTGATATCGAAGCCTCGATCAGCCGTGCGATGACCTCGCTGATCGATGAGAACCACTATGCGCAGGTGCGCCAGTTTAAGCAGTTGCTCTCCAGCTTCCAGCGTAACCGCGATCTGGTCAGCGTCGGGGCCTACGCCGCCGGCAGCGATCCGATGCTCGATAAAGCCATCAGGCTCTATCCGCAGATGGAAGCCTTCCTGCAACAGGGCATCTTTGAGCGCAGCGATTATGACGACGCCAGCCTGCATCTGCATGCGCTGTTTGGCTCGTCTCAGTAATTAACGCGAGGTAACGGCAATGAAAACTGCAAATGCCATTGATACGCTGCGCGACTTAGCGGAGCAGGATCTCGAACGTGCCGCCATCTATTTAGGCGATATGCGCCGCGGCCAGCACGCCGCTAACGAGCAGCTGACGATGCTGCTTGATTATCAGGACGAGTATCGCAATAAACTTAACGATGACATGTCGTCCGGCATCGCCAGCACCCGCTGGACGAACTATCACCAGTTTATTCAGACGCTGGAAAAAGCGATTGAGCAGCATCGCAACCAACTGAATAACTGGAATCAGCGACTGGAGCAGGCGCTGATCAACTGGCGCGACAAACAGCAGCGGCTGAACGCCTATCAGACCCTGATAACGCGGGCAGCGGAAAATGCATTACGACAGGAAAACCGTCTCGATCAGAAACGGATGGATGAATTTGCCCAACGGGCCGCATCGAGGAGAGGCGAATGATTACGCTGCCACACATTGGCATAAAAGCGGCGGCTAAAACCGACGCGGAACCATCAGGCGCGACGGACCTTGCAGCAGGGGCTGATGCCCTGCCAAAGGACTTTCTGACCACGCTGGGAAATCAGCTGGCAGGCCTGGTGAAGCAGCAGGGAAAAGCGGCGCAATCCGCTGATGTAAAAGCAGAAAATGTCGACGACGCCCGAGCGAAGGCGCCGCTGAATGCGCTGATGGCGGCACTGGATAATCCTGCTGAACTGACCGCCCTGTTTAAACCGGAAAATACTAAAGCTGGGTCAAAATCAGCCGATGATAAAGACAAGCCGGAGGCCACACCCTTAAGCGCCAGTGACATGCAGAATGTGCAGGCCCTGTTCGCCATGTTACCGGGTGCGGTAACGCCGACAGCGACGCCTTCGACGCCGGTCAGCAGTGAAGCAGGTGAGCTGATTGCCCAGACCGACACCGGCCGGAAAAGTCAGACCTCGCTGACACAATTGTTGAACAGCGCACAGCAGAGCCCTGCGCCGGGTAAAGATGAGAAGCACGACGCTAAAAGTGCCACACAGAACTCACCAGCCGTGAACAGCACTGCCAGTCAGAGTCAGCCCGCCGCGCAAAGTACGACCAGCAGCGGCCTGACGCTTGACAGCAGTTTCCAGCAGGCGCTGAGCAATATGGTGAAGCAGGATGATCAGAGTGCGATCAAAGCCAGCACCAGCGATAACGCGATCAGCGCCACACCGTTCGCCAGCGCCAGCAGCCTGCCCGCGCCGGTGACCGCCTCCGCGACCAGCAGCACCCCGTCCACCCCGATGCTGAATTCACAGCTGGGCAGCGACGAGTGGCAGCAGGCGCTGAGTCAGCAGATTGTGATGTTCAGCCGCAACGGCCAGCAGAACGCGGAGTTGCGTTTACATCCGGAAGACCTTGGCGCTATCCAGATCAGCCTGAAGCTGGATAACGACCAGGCGCAAATTAGTCTGGTTTCCAGCCATAGCCACGTCAGATCGGCACTGGAAGCCGCGATACCGCAGCTGCGCAGCGCGCTGGCAGAGAGCGGAATCAACCTGGGCGAGAGTCAGGTGAGCAGTGACAGTTCCGCGCAGGGCCAGCAATTCCAGCAACAACAGGAGGCGCGCCGCGATGGACAGCATGGCCGCTTCTCCCTCACCCAGGACAGTGACACCGACATTACGCCGATCGCCGTTCCCGCTGCCCTTCAGGCTCGCGTTAGCGGCAACAGCGCCGTCGACACTTTCGCCTGACAGCGGCAAACGCTGAAGGTAAGCGTAAAACCCGCGTCTTTTCTACCCATTGGTTTGACTTAAGACGCGGATAATCTGTCCCGTGAGCCGAGAGGCTTGCCCATAATTCACAGGAAGTAACTGCACCATGTCTGATAACGCGAAAGCAAAAGGCAGCAAACGTAAAATCTTAATACCAGTGTTGATCATTCTGACGCTGGCCGCTTGCAGCGTGGCAGGCTATGCAGTCTGGCGAATGATGAATAAACACGAGGGCGATAAGCCTGAGGTGGCGAAAGTTGAACCGCCTCCCGCTCCGGTCTTTTTTGCACTTGATACATTTACGGTTAACCTGGTCAATCCCGACAACGATCCTGACCGCGTGCTTTACGTAGGCTTTACCCTGCGTCTGGCCGATGAGGAGTCCCGGAGTCGGATGAATGACTATCTGCCTGAGGTGCGCAGCCGTCTGCTGCTGCTGCTCTCACGTCAGAGTGCTGCGGCGCTGGCGACAGAGCAAGGAAAACAGGCGCTTGTTGAACAAATCAAACAGGCGCTGACACCTCCGCTGGTAAAAGGTCAACCTCCGCAGGCCGTAAACGACGTGCTGTTTACTGCCTTCATTTTGAGGTGAATCAATGGGCGATAGCATTCTCTCCCAGGCTGAAATTGACGCCCTTTTAAACGGCGACAGTGGCAGCGCGGAAGAAGAAAAGAAACAAAACGGGCCGGAGGGCGATATTCGTCCTTACGACCCGAATACCCAGCGCCGCGTGGTGCGCGAGCGTTTGCAGGCGCTGGAGATTATTAACGAGCGTTTTGCCCGTAGTTTCCGTATGACGCTGTTTAACCTGCTGCGCCGTAGCCCGGATATCAGCGTCGGGGCGATCAAGATTCAGCCGTACCACGAGTTTGCCCGCAATCTGCCGGTGCCAACCAACCTGAATCTGATCCACCTGAAACCGCTGCGCGGCACGGCGCTGGTGGTGTTCTCACCCAGCCTGGTGTTTATCGCCGTCGACAACCTGTTTGGTGGTGACGGACGTTTTCCGACGAAAGTCGAAGGCCGTGAGTTTACCCATACCGAGCAGCGCGTTATCCGCCGCATGCTGAAGCTGGCGCTGGATGGTTACAGCGACGCATGGAAGGCTATTTATCCACTGGACGTCGAGTATGTACGTTCAGAGATGCAGGTGAAGTTCACCAACATCACCACTTCACCGAACGACATCGTGGTTAACACGCCGTTCCAGGTGGAGATTGGTAACCTGGTGGGTGAGTTTAATATCTGCATCCCGTTTTCAATGATTGAACCGCTGCGCGAGCTGCTGGTGAACCCACCGCTCGAAAACTCCCGTCAGGAAGATAACCACTGGCGCGATAACCTGGTCAAACAGGTGCAGCACTCTGAGCTGGAACTGATTGCTCACTTTGCCGAAACGTCACTGCGTCTGTCACGGATTCTGCAGCTGAAACCCGGTGATGTGCTGCCGATTGAGAAGCCGGAACGCATTATCGCCCATGTCGATAGCGTCCCGGTCTTAACCAGCCAATATGGCACGATGAATGGGCAATATGCGCTCCGTGTCGAACACCTGATCAACCCGATTCTGAATTCGCTTAACGAGGAACAGCCCCATGACTGACAGTAATAAACCGTCTGACGATATCTCTGCGGACGATCTGTGGGCTGAAGCGATGAACGAGCAGGTCGGCAGCAGCAGCAGTGCGCCGCAGACCGATGACGTCTTTAAGTCATTCGACAGCGGCAACGTTGCGGGATCGCTGCAGGATATCGATCTGATTATGGATATCCCGGTAAAACTTACCGTCGAACTGGGCCGCACCAAGATGACCATCAAAGAGCTGCTGCGCCTGACGCAGGGTTCGGTAGTCGCACTGGATGGCCTGGCAGGTGAGCCGCTGGATATCCTGATCAACGGTTACCTGATTGCACAGGGTGAAGTGGTGGTTGTGAACGACAAATATGGCGTTCGTATCACTGACATCATCACCCCGTCTGAACGTATGCGTCGCCTGAGTCGCTAAGAGTCACATTATGAATAGCCAGAATCAAACGCTGCAACCGGCTGCACCGCACGCACAGGCGATTTCGACCGGTTCAATGCTGGCCCAGGTCAGCAGCGTGTTAGCAGTGATTATTTTATTGATTCTGGCCTGCGCCTGGCTGGCACGCCGTGCCGGCTTTGCGCCGAAAAAGGTCAGCGGTCAGGAGCTGAAACTCACGGCCAGCGTCTCAGTGGGCCAGCGTGAGCGGGTGGTGATTATCGATACTGCTGATGCGCGTCTGGTGCTGGGCGTCACTGCCCAGCAGATTACTCATCTGCATACGCTGCCGCCGGGTGAGCCGGTCGCTGTGACGCCATCTGACCGTGCGCCACAGGATTTTCGTCAGCTGTTACAGAATCTGGTTAAACGTCCCGGAAAACCACAATGATGCGTCGACTGCTTCCTTTATTGCCACTGCTGCTACTGGCACCGGTTGCCCATGCCCAGCTGCCGGGCCTGGTGAGTCACTCGCTGCCTAACGGCGGTCAGAGCTGGTCACTGCCGGTTCAGACACTGGTCTTTATCACTGCGCTGACCTTTATTCCGGCCGTGCTGCTGATGATGACCAGCTTCACCCGTATCATCATTGTGTTTGGCCTGCTGCGAAATGCCCTGGGCACACCGTCGGCACCGCCTAACCAGGTGCTGCTCGGTCTGTCGCTGTTTCTGACTTTCTTTATTATGGCACCGACCTTCGACAAAATTTATCAGGATGCCTATCTGCCGTTCAGCCAGGACAAGATCAGCATGGATGTGGCGATTGATAAAGGTGCCCAGCCGCTGCGCGAGTTTATGCTGCGTCAGACCCGTGAAGCGGATTTAGCCCTGTTTGCCCGTCTGGCGAATACCGCGCCGATTGCCGGTCCTGAAGCAGTACCCATGCGTATTCTGCTGCCCGCCTATGTGACCAGCGAGCTGAAGACCGCGTTCCAGATTGGCTTTACCGTGTTTATCCCGTTCCTGATCATCGACCTGGTGGTCGCCAGCGTGCTGATGGCGCTGGGGATGATGATGGTTCCGCCAGCGTCCATTGCGCTGCCGTTTAAACTGATGCTCTTTGTTCTGGTCGATGGCTGGCAACTGCTGGTCGGTTCACTGGCGCAAAGCTTCTACTCCTGATCCCCCTTTTCTTACCGGAGCACGACATGACACCCGAATCAGTAATGGTAATGGGACAGGAAGCGATGCGCGTCGCCCTGATGCTGGCCGCCCCGCTGCTGCTGGCAGCCCTGGTCAGCGGTCTGCTGATTAGCCTGATCCAGGCCGCGACCCAGGTCAACGAACAGACCTTATCCTTTATTCCTAAGATCCTGGCGGTTGCCACCACCGGTATCATTGCCGGCCCGTGGATGCTGAATCTGCTGCTGGACTATATCCGCACCGTCTTTACCAACCTGCCTTATATCATCGGCTGATGATTACTCTCGACAGCAGCCAGCTGGTTCAGTGGGTCAGCCAGTTCTTCTGGCCACTGGTGCGTATCATGGCGTTGTTCGCCACCGCACCCATCCTCAATGAACGATCCGTCAGCAAACGTGTCAAAATCGGACTGGCCGTGATGATCACCTGGCTGCTGATGCCGCTGTTACCTGCTGTCAATGTGACCCTGTTTTCTCCTGCCGGATTCTGGCTGCTGATCCAGCAGATGCTGATTGGTATCGCACTGGGCTTTACCATGCAGTTTGCGTTTGCGGCTGTGCGCCTTGCCGGGGAAGTCATTGGTTTGCAGATGGGCATTTCGTTCGCCACCTTTTTTGACCCTGGCAGCCGTCTTAACATGCCGGTGCTGGCCCGTTTTCTCGACATGCTGGCCATGCTGCTGTTCCTGACCTTTAACGGACATCTTTGGCTGATCTCACTGCTGGCGGACAGTTTTCATACGCTGCCGATTGGCGGTCACCCGCTAAATGCGAACGCATTTATGGCGCTGGTGAAATCCGGCGGATTAATTTTCCTTAATGGCATGATGTTAGCGCTGCCCTTAATCGTTTTGTTACTCATGGTAAATCTGGTACTGGGTTTGTTAAACCGTGTTTCACCACAGTTATCAATCTTCGCAATTGGCTTCCCGATTACCTTATCAGTCGGAATTTTAACCATCAGCCTGCTGATGCCCCTGCTGGCCCCGTTCTGTGAGCATTTGTTCAGTGAAATATTTGATTTACTCGCCCTGTTTCTGACAGAACTATCCCGCCCCTGAACATTAAGTTTCTAACTACCTTCGCTCAACGACACTTAAGTATCGCAAAACCATCCGTGCATTTTCCGAACCATGTTTTCCAGAATGCAACTAAGGAAATTCTGATAAATGTGCTGAGAGTCTGAAAATAATTCTTATTAAACCGGGCTTCGCGTATTTTAGTTGGGTGGTTCACAGAAGCTGTCAGACTGTGAATGTGCAGGCAAAACCGGCAATGCACTGAATTTACAAGAAAAAAAACTTTAAGTGATTTTTCTTGTTAAAAAATGTTTTTTCCGGCATTGTCATCGCACGCTGAGACATCACACTTTCGTAAAACAAATGTTTTTGAGAATTGTCCTATCAGAAAACTTCCTGTTTTCAGGGATAGTGACACAGGTCTCAAAAAATGAGCTTTACTGAATCTCCGGCACTTCACTGGCATTCCCCGCCATTGCCGGAGAATGTGTGACGTCATGGCAGCACAAATTTTTTGCAGAACGGGTCAGGGATGAAGACTTTTACGGGCGTTTGCCTGTTGCCACACTGCACGAGCAGAATAAAAAAGTACCTAAGAAATCTCTCTCGTACCGCAACGCGTATTCATCGTTGATTTAAACGGATAACAAATTGGTGAGGGTCGCTATTATGCCAACTATTATTATGGATTCCTGCAACTACACACGCCTGGGATTATCAGACTACATGTCTTCAAAAGGAGTTAAGAAGAAAAATATCTCTTCTGTCTCCGATATTGAGCAACTACAGCAAAAATGTGAGCAATTAAATCCTGGTGTCGTCTTTATTAATGAAGATTGTTTCATTCATGAGTCAGATTCCAGTGAACGTATCCGCAGTATTATTACGCAGCATCCTGATACGCTGTTCTTTATATTCATGGCGATTAGTAATATCCATTTTGAGGAATATCTCTACGTTCGTAAGAACCTGATTATTACATCAAAATCGATGAAGACATCGACCCTGGATTCCTTACTCAGCACCTATTTGCAGAAGAAGCTTAACCAGTCTGCGCGCATCTCTTCGGGCATGGATGTTCACCCGCTGACGCTGAGCCAGACTGAGTCAAACATGCTGAAGATGTGGATGTCAGGTCATGACACCATTCAGATCTCAGATAAAATGCAAATTAAGGCCAAAACGGTATCGTCACACAAAGGTAATATTAAACGCAAAATCAAAACCCATAATAAACAGGTTATTTATCATGTGGTGCGTTTAACCGATAATGTGACCTCGGGTATTTACGTTAATATTCGCTGATCGTCAGACCTGAAGAACCGGCCTTAATGGCCGGTTTTTTTTGCGCTGAATTGGGAGCCAGGTCTCACTCTTGCCGCTAAGCCTTTACGCTCTTTTGCCGATGTTAAGCCTTATAACAACAGCCTCAAGAGAGCAAGGATATGAACACTGCATTAGATAATGATGGACAGAAAAGCGCTGGCATCTGGCAGAATCTCCGCCTGGTGCCGCTGTTTAGCCTGATCTTCGGCGGCATTTTGCTGCTGTTCGCACTCTGTATTGGTGTCGCCAGTTACTTTCTGATTTCAAGCAACCACTCCCTCGATGATGCCACGAACGAAATTCAGGTTCGTATGGGCCTCGCTAACAGTTCTAACCATCTGCGTACGGCACGCCTGACCATTATTCAGGCCGGTGCAGCCGCGCGTATTGGTGACATGGAAGAACTTCGCGCCAACGTGGCGGCGGCTGAAAAACGTATTCAGCAGGCTAAAGACGGCTTTGCTGTCTATCAGGCACGTGAAGTGAAGACCCCCGCTGACATGGAACTGGATACCACGCTGCAGGCACGCTTCAACGATTACATCAATAAAGGCCTGATACCGATGATCAACGCCGGTAAACAGGGCAGCTTTGAGGGCATTATCGCCCAGGAGACGGACGTTACCCGCAAGCTGGATGATGACTATAACGCGGTGTTACTGAAGGCAATCAAAATCCGTACTGACCGCGCCAGTGCGATTACCGCAGAAGCCGATCGTCAGTCGCGCATCGGTTTTATCTCGATGGCTGTGGCGTTTAGTGCCGCACTGGTGCTGGTCCTGATGACCTTCGTCTTCCTGCGCCGTGTAGTGATTAACCCGCTGCGTCAGTCTGTGCTGCGCATTGAACGCATTGCACAGGGTGATCTGACCTCTGCTCCTCTGCCCTTTGGCCGCAGTGAGATTGGTACATTGATCCACAATCTGCAACTGATGCAGCAGGCGCTGGTGACCACCGTCGGAACAGTTCGTGAGGGTGCCGTCGCGATTTATCAGGGCTCCAGCGAAATCTCCGCCGGTAACACCGATCTCTCTTCACGGACCGAGCAGCAGGCGGCAGCACTGGAACAAACCGCTGCCAGCATGGAACAGCTCACCGCCACGGTTAAACAAAACGCAGAGAATGCCCATCACGCCAGCCAGCTGGCCGCGGATGCCTCTGGCAAAGCGCGCAGCGGGGGTGATCTGGTCAATAGCGTGGTGAAAACCATGACCAACATTTCCGGCAGCTCGAAGAAAATCGCTGAGATTACCAACGTCATTAACAGTATCGCGTTCCAGACCAACATCCTGGCGCTGAACGCAGCGGTTGAAGCTGCGCGTGCCGGAGAACAGGGTCGCGGCTTTGCGGTGGTAGCAAGCGAAGTGCGCAATCTGGCCCAGCGCAGTGCGCAGGCGGCTAAAGAGATTGAATCCCTGATTGCTGAGTCGGTTACGCTGATTAATGACGGGTCGCATCAGGTTGGCGCAGCGGGCAGCACTATGGGTGAGATTGTCGAGGCGGTACGTCGCGTCACCGATATCATGTCGGAGATCGCAGCGGCATCGGACGAACAGAGCCGGGGTATTCAGCAGGTGAGCCAGGCGGTCACTGAGATGGACAACGTCACTCAGCAGAACGCCTCACTGGTGGAAGAAGCCTCTGCGGCAGCGGCCTCGCTGGAAGATCAGGCGGGCAAACTGACACAGGCGGTGGCGGCATTCCGTCTGCAGGATTCGCCTGCCACGAAAAGTGTGGCCGCGCGCGTCACTTCACCAGCCAGAACACCCGCTCTGACACCGCGTCCGGCGCTGGCCACCGGTAGTGATAACTGGGAAACCTTCTGACGCCATGCTGGTAATCATCAGCGACTGTCATCAACGGCAGCGGCGCTGAACGCAAAAAGCCCCGTTACGCTATGCGTAACGGGGCTTTTTTATGCACGTCAGGTTCAGGCGTCGTGGTAAGGCTCGACGAAAATGCCATCCGGTTGCTGCGTTTCATTAAAAAACCAGATGCCGAGTGGATAGTCTTCCAGCGCGACCAGAAACATAGTGCCTTCGTTAAACGACTCCATAGCCAGAATGGTGCCAACGCGACGCGGGCCGCCATCGGTTTTGACGCTGACGCGGTCATTTACCTTCATTTCGGTTCTCCTGATTATTTACTGCGTACAGTCTAAACGAAGAACCGGCGCGATGCAGCGCGTTAGCGACGGGCAATGACCCAGACGGCATGAACGATACCAGGGATATAACCACAGATCGTCAGCAGAATATTCAGCCAGAAAGCACCACCAAAACCGACCTGCATGAATACGCCCAGCGGTGGCAGCAGAATTGCGATAATAATTCTCAAGATGTCCATAACCATTCCTTTAGGTATTGAAAAAAATCAGCTTTATCATCAACTATAGCTGAATCTGCTCTGTTCAGGGGCAAAGTCAGGTAAATCTGAGTAAGGACCATTTTTGCAATTTCTTAACATTTCACCGCAAGACTTCTTACGCACCTGGCCTTTACACTCCCTCTACTGCACCACCCCCATAGGTGCAGCCACAACCTAAAGTAACAAGGATTTTGCCCGCGCAGCGCGGGCTTTTTTTTGCCTGCGATCTGCCCGATCTCCTCTTTCTGCCCGGCGTTCTATACTGATTATTCTGTTTGCTCTCAGGAGTCAGAAAATGACAGACGAAAAGCAGCACACCGATATGCCGGCGTCCGATCTGAAGGTAGATGTTGAGGGTTTACTGGCGGCGATTCAGGCGAAAACGTCAGGAGAGATACGGGAATATATGGAGCAGGGCCAGATGCCACGGCTTGAAGTTGAAGGCCAGATTTTTCACTCGTATACCGAACTGGCAGAAGCGTTTGAAATCGACATCTGTGACTATCGCGCCTATGAAGCTAACCGCTGAAATCGATTTCAAAAAAATACCCGGCGGGAAGGCCGGGTAAAAATTCAATTCGTTACACCAGGGAATTCTTAACACCTCTGCAGATTACGCGAACGCGTCACCAAAACAAGTATCAGATATGCACGTTTCTGCAACGAACCGGGTCGTTATGGGGCAATAGTTACCGAAAACACCGCGCCTGCCAGTGACTTAGCGCCTGCACACTTCCTGCATCCCTCGCTTTTCCCCCTTTCCTTTTTAAGATTTATCCTGGATTTTCACTCAGCGTGGCAGGAAAAAAAGTGTGAGCCATATTCAACTATAATATTGAAAAATCGCTGCTTTAGCCGCGAACGTGATGAAAGGAGCCTGTTAATGCCCGATCTTCAACAGCCGTTAATGATTATTACCGATCTCGATGGTTCCCTACTCGACCACCATACCTATCGCTGGGATGCGGCCACGGAGTGGCTCACCACCCTGAAACAGTCCGCCGTTCCGCTGGTGATCTGTTCCAGTAAGACGGCAGCCGAAGTCATTCCGCTGCAAAAAAAACTGGGGATCAATGGTTTACCCTTTATTGCCGAAAACGGTGCCGTGGTCCAGACGCAGGATCAGCAGCGTATCCGTCTGCCTGATAATACGCTGACTTATGACGCACTCTGCCAGCGGCTGGCCGCATTGAAAACAGCCTACCGTTTTACCGGCTTTCATGACTTCTCCGATCCGGAAGTGGCCTCAATGACCGGACTGAGTGAGGCAGATGCCGCGCTGTCACGCCAGCGCGACGCGTCTGAAGTGATTGTCTGGCGCGACAGTGACGAGGCTTTCGATAGCTTTCAGGATGTACTGGGTGCTGAAGGGCTGGCACTGACGCAGGGCGGCCGTTTCTGGCATGTGATGCCAGCAGGCTGCGGCAAAGGCGAAGCGCTGCGCTGGCTGCTGGACCATTCTCCCGGTGAAGCGCCCATCACAATTGGCCTCGGTGACGGGCCGAATGATGCGCCGATGCTGGATGCAGTAGATTATGCCGTAGTGATTAAGGGCTACAGTAAAACACCGGTAACACTCAGCCGGACCGATCAGCAGCAGGTCTATCACACCGCTCACCATGGCCCCGAAGGCTGGCGTGAAGGACTGGACTATTTTTTGACTCAACCTCAATAAGCTGCCCACGGGCATTAAAAGGATGATGCGATGAGTGACTTTTATCAGAATGGCGTAATCACCAACTTCCACAACCTTACCCACCGCAGCGTGGAGTCGCTGGAAAAAGAGATGGTACGCTTTGCCCGCAAACGCAAAATGGGGCTGATCCTGCCATCGCTGTTTTCTGAACTTGAAGGCCCGGCGCTGACGAAAATCGTCGATGAGCTGGCGAAAGTGCCCTATCTGGATGAGATCGTGATTGGTCTGGATCGGGCCGACCGCGACCAATTCCTGTTTGCCCGCGAGTTCTTCTCCCGCCTGCCGCAACGGCATCGCATTCTGTGGAACGACGGCCCGCGTCTGAAAGCCATTGATGCAGAACTGGATAAAGAGGGTCTGTCGCCCACTAATCCCGGCAAAGGGCGCAACGTCTGGTTCTGCACCGGCTATACGCTGGCGTCGGACCGCACCAGCTGCGTGGCGCTGCATGACTGCGATATCGTGACCTATGAGCGCGGCATGCTGGCGCGTCTGCTCTACCCGCTGGCTAACCCGGCGTTTCAGTATGAGTTCTGTAAGGGCTTCTATGCGCGCGTCGCGGATGGCAAGCTTAACGGCCGCGTCGGACGTCTGCTGGTCGGGCCGCTGCTGCGCTCATTGCAGAAAGTCTATGGTCATTCGGAATACCTGGATTACCTGACAAGCTTCCGCTATCCGCTCTCCGGCGAGTTCGCCATGCGAACGCATGTGCTGAACGGCATCAAAATTCCTGGCGACTGGGGTCTGGAGATTGGCGTGCTGTCGGAGATTTACCGTAACTACACCACCCGCCAGTCGTGCCAGGTTGAGATAGCCGATAACTACGATCACAAGCATCAGCCGCTGGCCGAAGATGATGGCACCGGCGGCCTGAAGCGCATGAGCAGCGATATCGTCCAGTCCCTGCTGCGTAAGCTCGCGACCATGGGTGTGCCGCTGACCAGCGATTCATTCCGGGTGCTGAAGGCAACCTATTACCGTAATGCGCTGGATATGATGGAGACCTATAACCACGAGGCGGCAATGAACGGACTGAAGTTTGATCAGCACGTCGAAGAGGCCGCGGTGGAGATGTTTACTCAGTCGATTCTGGAAGCGGGACAGGCGTTTATTGAACGTCCTAACGATAAGCCGTTTATACCCAGCTGGAGTCGGGTTCAATCGGCGTTCCCGGATGTATTGCAGCGCATCTATCAGGCGGTTGAAGAGGATAATGACGGTAACGTCTGAAACAGGGCGGCACAGGGAGTGTGCCGGGCCTCAGGCAGTCAGAAACCGGGCCTGTCGGGTCATCTGACCCTCAGGCCTGAGGCCCTCAGCTTGCCAGTTGTTGCGCAGGATTCAGCGCGCAAAGTTCATCACTGCGAAAAGCCTCGCTGCGCACGGCATAGCCGTCATACCAGCGGCATTCCACCATGCCACTGGCGTAGCCGGTCACCACCATCGTGTGACCTTCTTCCTTGTGCTGCACTTCTTCACTGATTGCGAAAACCATGGGGCGCTCCTTTCATGCGTGTTATTAACCTGAGTGACTATTTTCTTTATAGCAGGCAAAGCCAACCCTTGCCTGTTAAGGCACGCAAAAAACGGGCAAATTCAGAATTAAGCAGCTGGATATGCGGAAAATAAAAAAAGCGGATAAAACTTATCCGCTTTGATGAAGTGTTGACGCTGACGTCAGATTTTACAGCCTTCGCAATCGGCTTCGTCACCGAGATCATCCGGCACTTCGCTGGCTTTTTTCTCTGCTTTCGCTTCAGCCTGCTCAAGCTGTGCGTCGATATCAAATTCAAACATGTCGTCGTTCATCGTCATTCTCCTGACCGTAAATCACAGTGCGCTTTATACCGATTTTCCGCGCACTCTGGCAATAAGGTTGACCACTAACAGCACGATCGACCCAATGATAAAGCCCAGCACCAGGTTTGCGCCGTTGCTAAGCAGCATCACGATCCAGCCGCTGAATCCGCCGCTGACTTCCTCAATCAGATGATGCAGCGGCGCAATGCCATGCACCACGATACCGCCGCCGACCAGGAACATCGCCAGAGTGCCGACCACCGAGAGAATCTTCATCAGCCAGGGCGCGGCGGCCAGCAGCACGCTACCAATACCCTGCGCAACGCGCGACGGTTTCTCACGCAGCCAGAAGCCAAGATCATCAATTTTTACGATGCCCGCTACGATGCCGTAGACGCCAATGGTGACCAGAATGGCGATGCCCGCCAGGATGATCACCTGGTTGAGCAGCGGCGCTTCCGAGACAATCCCTAAGGTAATCGCAACAATTTCTGCCGAGAGGATGAAATCAGTGCGCACCGCACCTTTGATTTTTTTCTTCTCATACTCTGCCGCGTTCTGATTCGCCAGCGAATCAAGGCGCTGCTGACGTGCTTCCGGTGATTTGCTCTGCTTGTCGTGCTGCAGACTGTGCATCACCTTTTCCACGCCTTCATAGCAGAGATAGGCACCGCCCAGCATCAGCAATGGCGTGATCAGCCAGGGCGCAAACGCAGAAATAATCAGCGCCAGCGGCACCAGAATAAGTTTGTTGAGAAACGATCCTTTCGCCACGCCCCACACCACGGGCAACTCACGGTTGGCTTTTACGCCGGTAACCTGCTGTGCATTCAGCGACAAATCATCGCCCAGTACGCCAGCGGTCTTTTTTGCCGCCACTTTTCCCATGACGGAAATATCGTCCAGAAGTGTTGCAATATCATCAAGTAAAGTCAGTAAACTGGTGCCCGCCAAAATCTTATCCTTAGTCTGGTTCGTTATGTTGACAACATGGGCAGCGCTCAATTTCCGTTACGGTCATCTCAGCGATGCCCTCACAATCCCACTCCACCCGCACCGCATCACCTTCTGCGCCTTCAGCATGCAGGTATTTGCTGACCGGGCTTTCGGTCATGCCGGTGATTTCCTCCGTAGCGATAAGCCTGTCGCCGCAATAGACCCGCGCAGTGGCTTTAGTGTTCACCATCCGCTCGTCACGAATCTGGTAAAGGCGTTTAACCGTCAGTTTTATGCTGCTCATGTCAGGCTCCTGGCCACGGAGAAAGCGCAGATCTAACCAATTATGGTCCTGATTAGCAATCCGCGTTGTAATGATGAATGCCCTGATGGTCGATCTCGGCACTCTCCGACATCGCCAGCAACCACTCCTCCAGCCGTTCCAACAGATCCTGATCCGCCAGGCGCAGTTTGCCACGTAGCGCACATTCCCAGATGATCAGCACCTTCCAGCCGCTTTCCTGGAGCTGGCGCACATAACGCCGGTCACGTTCAACATTGCTGTTGATTTTCCCGGTCCAGAATTCCGTGCGCGTCGCCGGCAGCTTAAACAGATAGCAGTGATGACGATGCCAGAAGCAGCCATGAACAAAAATAATCGCCTGCTGTTCGGTCAGGACAAAATCAGGCCGTCCCGGCAGGTTTTTATCCTGCACGCGAAAGCTGAATCCCCGATCTTTCAGCAACAGCGCAATACGTTGCTCAATGGCCGTATCCTGAGCGCGAATGGCACGCATATTTTTACTGCGTGTTTCGCTGGAGTGAACATCAGCCATAACTTCTCCTTTTTTGCTGGTTCTGTAACTTTAGCCTGCGCCACGAAAAGCGAAAGCCGCTGCCGGGCGACTTCGGATATTACGCCGCAAAAACAGAACTTTCCGGCGGTCTGACACAGGGCACATCCCGGCAATTTCCTCGCAGCCTCTGGAGTGTTAGCATAGGCTCCTTACTGTTAAGGAAAAACGAATGCATCCCGCCGCCCTCGCTGAACCACTCTCTGCTGCACTTTCATCTGCTGATGCGTCTGAACTCTTTGGACAGGTGCTGGACATCTATTCGGTTCGTGATCTCACGGCCCGACTGCAGCAGGCGGGATTTTCCTGCTGGACACCGGCCCTGCTGAACCGGATCCGTCAGGGTAAAAGCGCCCTGCCGCCACTGTGTGAGGCGGAGCTGTCGCTGTTGCAGAGTCTGCTGCCGACCCGGCCCGCTCATTATGATAATCCTGAGTTTCGTTTTATCGATCTCTTTGCCGGGATTGGTGGCATCCGAAAAGGATTTGAGGCGATCGGCGGCAAGTGCGTCTTCACCAGTGAATGGAATAAAGAGGCGGTTCGCACTTATAAAGCCAATCACTACAGCGATCCGCTGGAGCATCACTTCAATACCGATATCCGGCAGGTGACCCAGCCGGAAGGTCTGACTGACGACGAAGAGATATACCGCGCGATCGATGCGGCAATCCCCGATCATCAGGTGCTGCTGGCCGGTTTTCCCTGCCAGCCCTTTTCGCTGGCGGGTGTCAGCAAGAAAAATGCGCTGGGCCGCGCCCACGGGTTTGAATGTCAGGTGCAGGGCACGCTGTTTTTCGATGTTGCGCGCATTCTGGCCGCCAAGAAACCACCGTTTTTTGTGCTGGAGAATGTGAAAAACCTCAAGAGCCACGATAAGGGCCGTACCTTCGCCATTATCATGGAGACGCTGGATGAGCTGGGCTATGACGTGGCCGATGCCGGAGCCGGCAGTCCGGATGCCAAAGTGATCGATGCGCGCCACTTCCTGCCCCAGCATCGCGAACGTATTGTGCTGGTGGGGATTCGCCGTGACCTGAAAAAGCAGGATTTTACGCTACGCGATATCCGTCGTTTCTATCCAGCGCAGGTGCCCAGCCTGCAGAGCCTGCTGGAAAAGGCGCCCGACGACAAATATATTCTGTCGCCGGTGCTGTGGCGCTACCTCTACCAGTATGCGAAAAAGCATAAAGCAAAAGGCAACGGCTTTGGTTTTGGCCTTAACGATCCGCGTAATCCTGACTGCTGCGTGCGGACGCTGTCAGCACGCTACTACAAAGATGGCTCAGAGATTCTGATCGACCGCGGCTGGGACAGCGCGCTGGGTGAAGCGGAGTTTCAGGATGCGGATAATATGGCACGGCGTCCGCGTCGTCTTTCTCCGCGCGAATGCGCACGCCTGATGGGCTTTGATGTGCCGGGCCGCGAGCCGTTCCGCATTCCGGTTTCAGATACCCAGGCCTATAAGCAGTTTGGTAACTCGGTGGTCGTGCCGGTATTCGCAGCGGTCGCCCAGCTGCTGCTGCCGCATATTCGTCAGCTGAAGTCGTCATCGTTCTGAAATGAAAAACCCGTCTTGCGACGGGTTTCAGGCTGATGAAGAACTTACATCTGACGATTCTCACAGCAAAAAGTAAGCTCAACTCGCAGGGAACACGGTCAGAAGAGGAAAGCGTCCCGCGCCAGGACGGTGCGGGCCGAGCATGCCATGGATGACGGCTTTTGCGTCTTTCCGATCTGACCGTGTTCCCTGAGCAGGCACAGTCTCATAGCGAAACGGTCCAGCCTTTCTCCAAATAAAAAACCCGTCTTACGACGGGTTTCTGTTTTATTTCTTTTTCTTGCTCTGCTTCTTCAGCAGCAGGCGAATCTGTTTCAACTCGCTGGCGCTCAGTCCATCGGTTTTCACGTCAGCGGCACCCGTTTCATCGGCGCCCTCTTCAGTGATGTCCTGATTATCAATGGCCGGATGCGGATGCGTTTCCAGACTGGCCTGCAAACGCTGCACAATTTCCTGGCTCATTGAAATCTGGTTTTCCAGCGCCAGCTGTTTAATCGTTTCTTTCAGCTCGGGATCAATTTTAATCGTTAAATTAACAGTTTCGGTCATCGGGCAGCTCCTTTTTGTTATTGCTCACACGCTACCGGATGACCGTTTCGATTAACATACTGTCATAAAAATTTAATATTCGGTTTTCAATGGGGTGAAATCCCGCAGTACGCCCTCATCCATCCCCACCAGATTGCCCTGAAGCTCGGCATAAAGCTTTGCCATATAGCGCACCAGGAAATCGGCGTTATGCTCAGCCAGCAAGCGGCCGGTTTCGGTATGCATGGTTTCCGGCAAACGCAGCAGCTTCTTCTGGAAATGGTCCAGCGTCCACTTAACATCATTCAGCTCGCGATCTTTACCCAGCGGATCCTGACTGTCGAATAACGGGCGATTCAGTGCACCGGCCGTGTAAAAGACCCGCGCCAGCCCGATTGCGCCCAGCGACTCCAGGCGGTCTGCATCCTGCACGATTCTGGCTTCAAGCGTCTCTGGCGGGATACCGGCGCTGAAACTGTGGGTTTTAACGGCATGCATTACGGCTTCAATCTTTTCTGCCGGGAAATCGAGAAAATCCTGCTGCAGAATGCGCTGCGTTTCCGTCGCGGCATAAGTAGAAGCGAGATGCCGTTCGGGATGATTCTTGGGAAGATTCACTACATCATGAAAATAGCAGGCGGTGAGCACCACCAGCGGGTCCGCCTTCGTGCCGGTCATGATTCGCTGCGCGCTCATCCAGACGCGTCGCAGATGGGCAATATCGTGCGCGCCGTCGTCGTGGATCCAGTTCGCCTGAAACCAGCTTTCATAGCGGGATTGCCAGAGTGTAAGTGACATAATCTATCTCCCTGTAGTGATCGACAGCCGATTCTCTGTCGTGATCAGTGCGCAAACGGCAAGCCATCATAGCGACTGGCTAATGACACTTTTTTTACAGTGCTGTTGAAAAGAGCGGCGCTGCCAGCGATTTCGGGCAGAAAAATGAGATCTGGATCATCTGTATAGCACCTATGTTACATAAATACCGCAATTTCGGCGGTTTTCAGCCTTTCCTCAGTGAATTGCTGCTAATAAAATTAGTTTAACAGCAGTAATGTTTGATTCATTCTGAGCCAGTTAAACCAGCCGTGCTTAGCCTTTTTTTGTCACGCAATTAATTGTAAAAGTGTGGGCAACAGCAGGTGAAAAAGTCTGAAAAGGTTCCTATTTTTATTGTTATAACGTACTGTATCCGGGCTGTTCGTCGCGTTCTGCCGATTGCGTGATAAGCTTTGGTGCGCTTTTTGCATTTTGCTGGTTTTTAACACCCAACGTGACAATTTTAAAGTGACTGTCAGGCGACAAATTATTAAGCAAAATGATTTAAAGCTTTTATGATAACTCTCAGATGTGAAGCAAATGGACGTTTACAGCAGTAACCGGGTTCTACTAATAAAAAGAGGTAATCCATGAAAGAACGGCCGATTCTTTTTTCCGAACAGCGTGTTCGTGCCCTGTTGGTTGGCCAGCAAACACAAACCCGGCG
Source organism: Pantoea sp. S62 (assembly GCF_016658625.1). Taxonomy (NCBI): domain Bacteria; kingdom Pseudomonadati; phylum Pseudomonadota; class Gammaproteobacteria; order Enterobacterales; family Erwiniaceae; genus Pantoea; species Pantoea sp. S62. The sequence continues at coordinate 51,072 of NZ_JACVVI010000021.1, forward strand.
CATTATGAAAACTCAGGCTTTCGGGCCGGGACAGGATCATCACGAAGGCGTTCATGCTTTCGACGTGAGTGCTAACCATCTGCATGGCTACAAGATGATGTCGATGACCGACATCAGCTATCAGTGTCCCTACGGCAAATCGGGCGACATCCTCTGGGTACGTGAAACCTGGCGCGGCCCGATGGTGCCAGAAAGCGATCTGGCCGAATATGAACGTGACCCGACGCCGTTTCGCCTGCCGGAATATTGCCAGTATCGTGCCGACAGTAATGAGCTGGGTCAGCATGCGATGAGCACCCCGGAAGCCGAGGAGTTTGGCTGGCAGACCGCCATCCACATGCCGCGCTGGGCCAGTCGTATCAACCTGGAAATTACCGGCGTACGTGCGGAAAAGATTCAGGATATCAGTGAAGATGACATTATGGCGGAGGGCGTACAGACCGACTCGCACTTCCTTAATAACTTCTTCACCATGAACGTTAATTCTGAGTCACCTAAAGAGGCGTATCGCAAAGCCTGGGAAAAACAGTACGGCGCGACCAGCTGGGAAGTGAATCCCTGGGTCTGGGTCATTGAATTTCAGCGCGTTGAACGCAGGTAATGCCTCAACCCTGCGCTTTGCGGGTTGAATCACAGACAACGGCCGCGCTAACGGGTTGAATAGACAGCCTTCAGCCCTGAAGTCAGACAGAAGATGCCAGCATTCGATGCTGGCATTTTTATGTCTGCCGCGTCAGGATAATGACATAGCCCGGTTCTGTGCAGGAGTTGCGATGTTTAAATGGCCCTGGAAAACGCATAACGACACCATGCTGGCGGCACTGCCGTGGCAACAGGCGCTTTCACAGCCTGTCTTCAGCCCGCTGGATGAGTCTGAACAGCAGGGGCTGGTGGAGCTGGCAAAGCGCTTTCTGCAACAGAAAAAACTGGTGCCTCTCGGGGGCGTTCAGCTGGATGAACTGCGCAGCGTGCGGATCGCCCTGCTCTTCTCTCTGCCGGTGCTGAAGCTGGGTCTGGAGTGGCTGGACGGTTTTCATGAGGTGCTGATCTATCCCGAACCGTTTGAGGTTGACGATCAGTGGCAGGATGAAAATGGGCTGGTTCACAGCGCGCCTGCCGTTCACGCCGGACAGAGCTGGACCCAGGGACCGGTCGTCCTCAACTGGCTTGATATTCAGGACTCTTTCGATCTCTCCGGCTTTAATCTGGTGATCCATGAGGTGGCCCACAAACTGGATGCGCGCGGCAGCGGTTATACCAGCGGCGTTCCGGTCATGCCGCTGCGTGACATAGCCCAGTGGGAAAAGGATTTGCGAGCCGCGATGGCAGAGATTGAAAGTGAAGTGGAACTGACAGGCGAACAGGCTGCGACTATCGATCCCTACGCGGCCAGCGATCCGGCGGAGTGCTTCGCCGTACTCTCTGAATATTTCTTTACGGCTCCGGTTCTGCTGGCCGAACGCTTTCCCGCCATGTATCAGCATCTGCGCCAGTTTTACCAGCAGGATCCCCTGAGCAGGATGGCTTCTGACGCGGCTCAAACTGCTTAAATCCCGATCGCATTGCGCTAAAGCTAGCCAGTTGAATGATAATGTATTTTTTGCTGTTGACACCTCAGTGCGACGCCGCTAATATTCGCCTCGTTCAAACGATTCCTCTGTAGTTCAGTCGGTAGAACGGCGGACTGTTAATCCGTATGTCACTGGTTCGAGTCCAGTCAGAGGAGCCAGAATTAGAAAAGCCCGCTCAGGGAAACCTGAGCGGGCTTTTTGCTTTTCAGTATTGCCAATTTTCTCCTCCTTTCTGATTATCCATCCGGACCCGCCTGCGGTTACCTGCATATTCCTGATGAGTCCGGCGGCTATAACTGCAAAAAACCAGCCGGGCAATCCCTGCTCTGGCTGGCTTGTACTCTCGGCTAATGATTACTCGGGAATAGTCAGTGCCTGACCCGGCGCAATATGATCCGGGTTGCTGAGGATGTTTTTATTCGCCTCAAAGATTTTCATATATTTTGAAGCATCATTATAAAACTGCTTAGCGATTGCGCTGAGCGTGTCCCCGGATTTCACCGTATAAGTGCGATCACCTGCTGCTGAGGCATCGGTCTTATTCTCAACATTTTTATCAACGCTATGTAACAACTCATCGCCAATATTTTTAATATTATCCAGAATGCTCATAATTACTCCCCTATCGTTTCCGATACGTTTAGTTTAATTAAAAAAACAGGATTGCCAGACAAATACTACGCGGCGTACGATACACCTGCTTTTATTTCGTGGATTAAACCACTGCTAAACGTGCAGTAATTTATATAAAAAGAAGGATGTTAATTGATGGGTATAATGTCATGGGTTGTATTTGGTTTGCTCGCCGGTATTATCGCCAGATGTATTATGCCAGGTAAAGAACATATGGGCATTTTCATGACCATGATTCTGGGTATTATCGGCGCGCTGATTGGCGGTGTCGCCAGTACGGCTCTGGGCTTTGGCAAGGTCAGTGGTTTCAATATTTACAGCATTGCGATTGCAACCCTGGGTTCAATTATTGTGTTATTTGTTATTCATAAAATCAGAGCATGTAAACAGTCTTAAGCGCTTACTATTCAGGGGAAATAAAATGAGTTTACTGGAAACGGTGCTGGCGATGTGCGGCCTGAATACTCAGACCAGTCAGGAAGTGAAAGGTGTGCTGGAGTGGGTGGAGCAGCAAGGCGGTTTACACACTATCGTGAGCCACCTCCAGAGCGGCGAGTACAGTGAGGTGGTTAACTCCTGGCTGGGCGATCAGCAGAACGTTGCCCTGAGCAGCGATCTGGTGCAAAAGATGATCAACTCTGAGGCCATTGAACAGCTGGCTGCGCGGATGGGTATCAACACCAGCGATGCACTGAATCTGCTGGTCAAATATCTGCCACAGCTGGTGGATAAAGCGTCATCTGCAGGTGTGATTGATAAAAAAGCCGATCTCACCGGGCTGGTCAGTCAGTTGATGCACTGAGTATGATGCTAGTGAAAGATAAAAGCCTGCGGTTAAAGTATGGGCTTTTATCTTTTAGATTTGGGAGGTAGGCGTCACTTTGTCTCAGTTCGCCCAGCCATTTCGTCCGTTCTGCCTCACTGGCATTTTCCTTCAGCAGTACCGCGCTTTTCTTCGCTTCCTCAAGGCCTTTGATATCGCCCATGGTCGTGACGATGTTCGTCATCTGGCCGCTGATTTCACCGGCTAACTGAGCCGTCTGAAGCCGCTTCTGCTCTTTCTCTTTGTCAAAGATCGCACTGATGCTGTCGTTGGCATGTTCGGTGTCACGGCTGAGCGCCGATACGTCCTGGGTCTGCCTGTTCTGATCGCGGACAATGATTGTGCCATTTGCCACGGCGGCCTGGGTGGTGCCTTCGGCGTGCCCTTTATTATTCAGACCCGATAACAGTGTGCTGGCACTGTTGGAGGCGGCATTGGCAAGCATCTGTTTACCCATGCCGGCGCCATTCGACAGCGCAATGCTGCCGCCGCTGTGACTGACTTTATAATCAGCAGAGGCGCAATCCGCAGTACAGAGTGAAGGCGGATTAACACGGATATGCAGTATGAAAGTTTATCCGTAACAGATATTCCGGGAGGCTAAAGGAAGAAGGGATAAGCGAAATGCAGATCTGAAAAAAACAATCCGTTTTCAGAGTCATCTCGCAGTTTATTACTCAGCTTTCAGCGAGTTTGAGCAGCAGAAGGTGTATATTTAAACAGGAAAAAAAGCACAGGAAGCGCATAACGAGAGATTTTTAGCGCGGCTGAAGCGGGCGGCAACCCGCAGCAGCCGCTAACCGCAACCAACTATCGGAGAGTTGATTATGGCTGACGCACATCATAAGTCAGAGAACCGCACGCCCACAACCGCTGCGCATTATTACAAAGTCGGATACCGGCCCAATAAAGGCCAGCCGAACCCGCTGCCACAGCTCACCATCAAGGGCCGCTGGCTGGAGGCGCTGGGCTTTATCACCGGGCAGAAGATCGAGGTGATCCCGGAGGCAGGCCAGCTGATTATCCGGCTGGCTGGGGAGTGATCGGCAAATAAAAAAATCCCGGCTCGTTGGCCGGGATTAATATTATTCAGAACTGTTTATTGGTGCTGCAATATATTTTTCAATTATATAAACATCATTTACATCACATTCTGGATAGATCCATTTATCCCAATTAGCAATAACCCATTCAGTGCTAAGACCTCTAGCTTCTTTTAATCCACTATCTTTAGGTAATAAAACAAGTATAAGTCCGGCCTTGTGACCTGTTGAGACAATTAAGCCACTAGGACGCTCATCATCAGGCATATCAAATACCATAAAATCAACAAGTTCTTCATATGGCCACTGTCCAGGTAGTCGTAATACTGTTCCGTGAACCAGTGCAGACTTAGAGTAATTAATTAATTTTACAGGTTGCTGCATGCTATTTAACCTTCAGATCATGACCGCCAGAGATATCCTTGCTTCCTTCGATATATTTCATCCCCATATCGACTTCTCCCTGATGTTTACCGGACTTAGCATTAACTTGCTCAAAACGACCATGTTGTGTATCCAGTGCATAAAGATATCCATCAGAACCATTGTACACATCACGGTTATTCATTTTGGTAAGTTTGTTGTCTTTAACCCAACCATTACTTACAACTACAGAACTAGCCATTTGTTTAACTTGGGCAACCCTTTCACCAGGAGGCAGTTTGGCTAACCCCGCTTCAAAGTGATTAACCTGCTGTCCATTTGGCAGCTTAGTTGTATTGACCTGACTTTGTTTGCCAGGCTTGTTAATTCCTCCAAACGCCGCCGAAGCTGCACTTGCAACTATTCCAGCCTGAACTTCATCCAGACCGTATTCTTTCTGCAGCGCTTCGGAGACTTTATTAGTAGCAACAACGCCTTCCACCTGCATTTGCTGCGCAAAGGTCGCTGTCAGATCGTAGACCATCTTGATCGGGATATCTTCACCCAGCGCCCGGTCTATTGCCTGTTTCACTGCCATGCTGCCGGCTAGTACATCGCCGTATTTCTGCTGGCAGGTCGCCGGGCTGCTGGCGCAGTCGCTGATTAACTGTTTCTGCTGTGCCGTACTCAGCTCTTCGTACTTCTTAATAATACCGCCGCAGTCACCGCCGCCAGCCTGGCAGGACTTCATTTCAGCTGACCAGTTATCTATCTGAGTGCTGCTCAGATAGTTATTCTCAACCGCATTCTTCCCGGCAACCGCGCCGCTCGTCACCGCAGCACTGCTGTTGCCCGCCATGCCGCCCGCCAGTCCTGCCGCCAGCGTGCCCAGCAGGCTCAGCTGCTCACGGTCTTCCTGCCCCAGCGCCGCTATCTTTTCCGGCGTGTCCGCGCCCCAGTATTTCTCTGCAATATAGCGGGTGGCAAGCTCGCCGCTGAACGCGCCCGCCGCACCCGCCGCCGCACTTCCCCCGGACATCTGCGATGATACCGCACCCCACACCGCATGCGCCATGGCATTGGCTGCCACATCAACGTTTCCGGAAGCGTCGGTCGTTTCCTTCTTAATCAGCTGAGCTGCCCACGGATTAAGACCGCCTGCGACCGCCTGTCCTGCATTGCCGGTCACCAGACCCGTCAGGATGCTGCCGACCGTCTGCGCGACCTTCTGCGACGTGCTGCCGATGCCCCACTGCTTCATCTCCGCCTGATACTCTGGCGAATCACGCATTTTCTCCAGCCAGTCTACCCGCTGTTTTTCCGTTGCTCCGGCGGGCAGCGTCTCGGCGTTCTCCGCACTCTGCGCCTTCTCAAGCCCTTTGATATCGCCCATGGTCGTGACGATATTGGTCATCTGGCCGCTGATTTCACCGGCTAACTGAGCCGTCTGAAGCCGCTTCTGCTCTTTCTCTTTGTCAAAGATCGCACTTATGCTGTCGTTGGCATGCTCGGTGTCACGGCTGAGATTTGATACGTCCTGCTTCTGGTTGGCCCGGTCGCGAATGATCACGGTGCCGTTTGCGACCGCCGACTGCGTGGTGCCTTCGACGTGCCCTTTATTATTCAGACCCGATAACAGCGTGCTGGCACTGTTGGAGGCGGCGTTGGCAAGCATCTGCGCACCCATGCCGCCACCGCTGGACAGCGCGATGCTGCCGCCGCTGTGGCTGATCCTGTAGTCCGCCGCATTGCCGATATCGGTGAAGCCGAGCGTACCGGTATCCAGACGGTTGTCTGCCGCATCGCCCTGGCTGGCGATGACCGCACCGTTCAGCTGGGTATGATTGCCGACGGTGATGTCAAAGCCGTCGTTACCGGCATAGATACCGCTCTGCTCCTGCACGCTGTCAAAGTTGCTGTGCATTTTGTCCTGGTTGACGCTCGCATAGCCGGACACCGTCATTGAGCCAAAGGTGAAGCTGCCGCCCGCGCCGTAGCTGGTCTGTTTTGAATCGTAACGGTCGCTGTCCTGCTGGCTGGTGATGGTCAGATCCCGGCCTACATCGGCCGTCACCTGATTACCGCTGACCTGCGCGCCGTTGAGCGTGGTATCTCTTCCACTGTTCAGGCTTACCCTGCCGCCGCTGTCCAGGGTGGTTTCAGACCAGCGCGTACCGTTGCCGCTCTCCTTACCTTTGGCGCCGTTAACGCTGGCAAAAATGCTGATACCCGCGCTGCCCTGTCCGGCACCAAAACTGATGCCCACGCCGCCGCCGCTGCTGCTGTTTTTACCGCTGCTTTCCTGAGTGTTGGCCGCCCCGCTCAGCATAATGTCCCTGGCAGCATTGAGGCTGCTGTCACCTGCGGCTTTCAGCTGGCTGCCGGCAATAAGAATGTCGCCGCTGAGCTCGCCACTGCCCTTACCGGCAGAGGTAATGGAAAGGTTCTTACCGGCATTGAGCGTGGATCCTGCGACGCTGTCGGACGCCTGATGCTGCTGCGATTTTGATTTCTGTGTGGTCAGGGAAAGGCTGACGCCCAGGCCGTTGTTGGGATCGGCGCTCGCTTCCGCCAGCTGCCCGCCCAGCACGGCCTGCACGCCTGAAAGCGCGGCTTTGGTAGCCTGCAGGGCAGCAAGGCGACCGTCACTCTCTTTTTTCGATGTCTGCGCCGCCGCAACCGCGTTATTAATGGCTTCACCTACCACCCCGGATAACGCCAGTGTCAGCCCGCTCTTCTTCTGCTCAAACAGTTCATCATGAGTCCGTTTATCATGACCCGGATCGATGATCACGCTGTCACCGGTAATGGCGAGGTCACGTCCCGCCACCAGATCTGAGCCGCTGACATGTGCCTGTCCGCCTGCAACAATGCTGACGTTACCGCCCGTACTGCCCACAGTGCTGGCGCTCTGGCTCTGGGTGGTGCCCTTGTCACGTAAGTCATGGACCGATTTACTGCTGCCCACCGTGATGCCAATGCCGCCGGTTCCCATCAGGCCGCTTTTCTTGGTTTCTGAAAAACGCCAGGTGGAGTCCGTATTGGTCGCAGCAACGATATCCACGTTGTTACCGGCTTTGAGCGCTACGGTACCATCGCCTACGACCTGTGAACCCTGGACCAGTAAATTGTTGCCCGCATTAAGTGTGACATTGTCGCCGCTCAGCAGGGTGCCATTTTCACGGGTGTTACTGTCTTCGCTGATGGTATGGGTAGTCTTTTTACTCAAAAATCCTTTTTTGGTTTTGGTCTCTTCTTTGTAGGCATAATCGCTATCAGTTGCCGTAGTCAGGCTGATGTCACGTCCGGCACCCACCGCGATATTACCGCTGGCGGTAACCTGAGCCGCTTCACTGTTAACATCCCTACCCGCTTTAACCGTCGTACTCCCACCGCTGGCAATTTCAGTGCCCTGCTGGCGTACCGACTCATTAATCTCAACCTTCTTGCCGGATTTGTAGCTATTGCCAGATCCGGTTTCAGCCGCCAGCAGATTGACGTCACGCCCTGCCTGTAAGGCGACGTCTTTGTCTGCGGCAAGGCCTGCCGCCTGGCTATTAAGATCGCGTCCGGCCTGAAGGGCTAAATCGCCGCCGCTGGTCAGCGTCGTGCGATCCAGACCGGTTGAATGGGTTTCACGTTTGCCCTTCACATCACTCTGGCTGGTCGTCGCGCTGTTGAGATTAAGATCGTTACCGGCTGCCAGCGCCGCGTTTTTGCCGGCGTTGATGCTGCTGGCGGTAACCGTCAGATCGTGGCCCGCCTGCATCGCCAGATTGCCGCCTGCGGCAATCTGGCTGCCGACGGTATGGACGGTCTTAGTGCTGGTCGCATCAACTTTTTGCCAGCGATTTCCGGAACCGGACTGCGCGCTGCCAGTGACATTCTGATTGCCGGTAATGGCAATATCATTCCAGGCGTTCAGCAGCAGATCGCTACCTGCTTTAAGGTTCGCGCCAGTGACCGCAATATCGTTGCCCGCCTTAAGGCTCAGTGAATCCAGTGACGTGATGCTCGCCATTGGCCCGCTCAGGGTTTCGGTATAGGATTTCTTCGCACCCTTACCGTTGTCTGCATCCAGATGCCAGAGCTGCGACGTAGTCAGGTTGTTGATGTCACCGTTAACACTCTCCAGTGCCACCTTTTTACCGCTAATAGTCGCGCTGACGTTGTTGATATCGTTCAACGCGCTAAGTTGCAGGTCACCACCCGCATGGAGCAGACCGGCGTTGAGATTACTGAGCGTATTCTGACTGTCGATGGTCAGATCGTTTTTGGCCATCACGCTACTGCCGGTGTTGGTGACGTTCCCGCCGTTCAGCGTCACATTGTTCCCGGCAATCACGCTGCCATCGCGCATTTCCACATCTTTTGTCGACAGATAGAGCTTCGGCACCATCACCGTTTCGCCGTTGATGGTGGTGGCTTCCCACCAAACCATGCTCTTGTCTAACGAGGCGAGTTGCTCAGCGGAGAGTGAGACACCAAACTCAAGTCCCAGCGACTGCTGCGCCGCCGCCGCGTTGTCCATCAGATAGCGCATCTGGGCAAGATCGGATCCCAGGCCATTGATATAGCGATTACCGGTCTGATTCAGTACCGCATTGCTGACGTAGCGGGTATCAAATGCCGCATCGCCGAGAAAACGATAATCATAATCTGGCTTCAGATTCAGGCGATCGAGCATGTATGAGGAGCCGAGGAAAGCCTTCTCATCGGTATACTGAGGACGTGTTTCCTGTAATGGCGTGGTAGCAGGCTGTTTGCTGAGTTTTGCGTTCAGCTCGCCGAACAGGCTCTGATCCAGCTGTCCCAGTCCATTGAGTTTGGGGTTAACGGTAATCAGATAACGGCTATTGGTGTTCGACGCGACAAAGTAGCCGTTTTCACCAGAAGGTAATGGATAGGCGCTGATATCGACCTCAGCGGCCTTATAGTTATGCAGCGACACAGACCCCTGAGCAGCGCTTGTCAGGTTGATGGCTTTACCCAGTGCTGCAGTGTTTTTACCTGCAGCAGCATATTGCTTCAGCGTTGCGCTGCCCGTTGAAGCGCTCTCCAGCACACCTGCACCATTGACCTGCTGCAGCGCATTCTGCAGCTGATCGCGCCATTGCGGCGTATTGATTGCGGCTTTATCGGCAGTTGCCAGCGGCTGTTGAGATTGCGCGCCAGCGGTGCCTATGGCAGTCAACCCGCGCAGGGCTGGAGCAGAAAGTGTATTACCACTCCAGCCGGCATTCGCTGTAGTGTTGGTATTGCTGATATCACCGCTGAAGTTAGCAGAGACGTTGCCGCCGGCCTGAATAACCGACCGGTAAAGCTCTCCCGGTGTGAAACTCGTCCCCTGATCTGAAAGTGTATATGTTATTGATTTTACCCTTGGTTTATTACGATATCCTGTTGTAGCTTTGATGGTTGTATCACCGTCTTCACTGGTGCTTTTATATAGGGATGAATAATCAAACAGTATTCCCTTATAAACGTAATTAAAATAAGTGCTTTGTGTCCCTGCCTGCCAGGATTGATTATTTAATTGATTTCCTGAGAGAGAGATGTCTCTCTGCGCCAGAATATTACTGGCCTGATTTTCAAACGTACCTGCTCTTACATTAATATTACGTCCTGCGGCTATGCGAGCAGCACCACCATTACTGATAACATTTATTGTCGTGCTTGATGATGAAAAATTCTTAATCGAGGCTTCTTTTGTTGGCACATAGGAATAAAATGTAGAAGTAGTACAGCGCTCTGCACCTTTTCCCGGTGAATCACATTCTTTGTGCTGAGTTACAAATACTCCATATTCCTCTGGTTTAAATTCAGAGATTGAAACTTTCATCAGGTCTGTGCCTAAACCTGTCTGGTTTGAAGTGCTATGCGTTTCAGAAACACTCAACCCATCCCGTGTATTTAGCAAATGTCCCGTATTAATCGTGATATCGCCGTTCTGCGTTTCGATGGTACCGGAGTTATTAATCACCTCGCCGTTGGCATTCCCCGCGGCATCGCCCTGAAGCCACAAACTGCCGCCTGCCAGCATATCGGCACGCTGGTTACGAATGCTGTTAGCAAAAAGAGAGAGATTACCGCCCGCGTAGAGCAGCGCGGTGTTAACGATGCTGCCCGGTGCGCTGAGGGTCAGATTGCCCAACGTACCCGTAAAACCATCAACCGTGATGTCACTGCGGCTGTTCAGGCTGATATTACCGCCGCCCTGCAGGCTGCCATTTCCGTTCATGGCGATGCGGTTGCCGCTTAAGGCACTGTCACCCGAACCGGTAGTGAGCTGACCATTATTGGTGAGATCGCCGCCTGCACTCAGCGTCAGCGCCCCGCCCTGCATCGTGCCCTGGTTGTCTATCGCACCATTACTGCTGACGGTGAGTCGCCCGCCCGCGGCCAGTACATCGCGGCCGGTAAAACCATTCGCGATTTCCAGCGTGGCGTTACCCAGCGCCACCACCTGTCCGCTCTGATCAAAGCCATTGCTGTGAACCAGCAGGTCGCCGCCGCTGAACAGACGACCACTACCTTGCTGACCGACCTGAGCGGCCATCACACTTAGCCGGTTATTACCCAGCAGCGTGCCGCTGTTGTTGACCTGCTGATAATTAACCTCAAGGTTGCCGCCCTGGGCTGTGCCCTGGTTGCTGAAGCCATTGCCGGTCAGCGTGCCCTGGCCGTCGGCCAGCAGCGTTCCATTGTTGCTGGCATTGGTCGCATTGAGAATCAGCTGTGACGCCTGCAACCAGCCGTTGTTATTCAACTGCGATGTATTGAGTGTCTGCGCGCCACCTGAAAGCCACCTTCCATCGTTTTGCGTTAAACCGGTTATCGTCGCGACACCGTTGCCATTGCCCTGAATCAGGCCATAGTTGAACAGTTCCGGCGCGGTCAGCGTCAGGGCGTTTTGGGTGATCACGGCACCGTTACCGCCGTTAGTGATGCGCCCACCGGCATTGATCAGCAGGCTGTTGTCACCCTGTAAGCGCCCGTTGTTATCCACTGCGCCACTGGTGATCTGCAGGTCGCCGCCCTGCACGCGTCCGGCATTATTGAGTGAGGATGACTGAAGCGTCAGCCTGCCCGCGCTGAGCAGCGTTTTATCCTGCTGCTGGGTCAGAGCACCGTTAAGGCCCACCGTCAGCGCCTCGACACCGGTCACGCCGCCGTTATTGTTTAACGTGTCACCGCGCAGCGTCAGGTTTCTGGCAATCCATTCGCCCTGATTGGTCAGCGTCAGTGCCTGTAGCGCCGCCGTACCATTCGCCGAAATCTTGCTGCCCGCGCCCGCATCAAGGCGGTCCGCCAGAATCAGTTGCAGCGCATCAGCACTCTGGATCGCGCCATTATTGGTCAGTTGCCGGGCATTCAGCAGGATCTGCTGACCCTGCCAGCTGCCGTTATTCACAACGTCACCGCCGTTGATGTTCAGCGTGCCCTGCGTCAATAGCGATCCACCCTGATTATTCATCAGTTGACGTGCTAGTGCGGCAAGCGCCCTGAGCAGCATTCGTCCGCTCACCTGTGGCATCGCCGCAAACGTTAATGCCTGGAGACCAATCAGGCTGCCCTGATTAATCACGCTGGCGGGGGTAATGGTCAGGGTTTTACCCTGCACCGATCCGCTGTTATTCAGCGCGGCACCGTTCAGCGTCATTGCCCCTTCACTGAGCAGTGAGCCGCTGTTGTTCAGCGTGCCAGCCGCAACCTGGGCTTTGTCCTGACTCATCAGAGAGCCGGTGTTATGCAGCTCATTGCTGATGCTGACGTTCAGATCTTTGCTGCCCAGCAGCGATCCCTGATGCAGCCAGTTATCCGCAATAACCGTTGCCTGTTCGCCCTGCAGCAGCCCCTGAGTGTTAATCTGGCCTGCATTGAGCGTCAGTGTTCCGCCGCTCAGCGTTTTGCTACCGGCTGATTGGGTGATGTTATCGGCCTGAGCAGTCAGCGCCGTATTGCCCTGTAACAGACCGTCGTTGTTCAGGCTGGTGGTCTGAAGCCCCAGCCGGTTCGCCATCACTTTGCCGCTGTTGCTTAGCGTGCTGGCGTTCAGGTCGCTTGCTCCCAGACTGACCAGCGAGCCACTGTTGATCAGATCGCTGGTGATGTCAGCGCGCAAGGCGCTGATGCCATTGATGCTGCCGCGATTGGTAAGCGAATCCAGCGTGACGTCGAGTTGCTGACCCTGCCAGCTGCCATCATTGGTCGCACTGCCACCCCTGACGATCAGCCGATCGCCGCTCAGCAGTTGCCCATTGTTGTGATTGAGTGTCTGAGCAAATCCGACATCCAGCAGCGCGTCGCCCTGTAGCAGCCCGCCGTTTTCCAGCGTATTGCCGCTGGCGCTGAGTTGCTGTGCTGCAATCTGACCGCTGTTACTGAGTGTTTGTGCGTGCAGATCGGCCTGCTGACCGGTCACGATCTGACCCGTTCCGCTGTTCGTCAGCGTATCGCTAATCTTAAGATCAAGGTTGTCACTCAACAGGCGTCCGCTGTTGTTAAGACGGTTGCCGTTGACCGCAAGCGCACCGTTAACCTGCATCAGCCCGGCGTTATCCAGCTGATCTACCGTCAGCGTCAGCGGTCCTCCGGCGATCAACTGTCCGCCATTGAGGTTATGCAGCTGCTGATGATCCAGCATCAAGGTGCTGTTGCCCTGCAGCAGACCGGCATTGCTCAGCACTGGCGCATGCAGGCTGAGGTTATCCGCCGCCAGGGTGCCCTGGTTATCAATCTCCGCGGCCTGCAGATTCATCTGCTGCTGGCTGAGCAGACTGCCGCTGTTGGTCAGCGCACCGTTAATCACAGCGGTGAATGCTTTTCCGCTAAGAACAGTACCGTCGTTCTGCAACGTCCCCGCGTTTAATGCCATCTCGCCGGCCTGCATTGCACCGTGGTTATTCAAAGCAATAAAGTCACCGTCCAGCGTACCGTCACTGAGCAACTGGCCGCCCTGCTGATTGTCCAGCTGGCTGCCCTGCAGCGTAATCTGCTGATTTCCCTGGATCAGGCCGCTGTTGATCATATCGCCGCGCAGCGTCAGCGCCTGTGCAATCAGCCAGCCACTGTTATCGGTGTGGTCAGATTTCAGTGCGATGCCCTGCTGCCCCAGAATTTTGCCACTATTGACCAGGGTATCGCTCTGCAGATCGGCGTCGGCTTCGCTCAGGGCATTGCCGCTGTTCTGCCAGTGGTCAGCCTTCACTGTCAGCTGTTTACCCTGCATCAGTCCGCTGTTGTCCAGCGTCTGCTGTTTCACACTCAGCTGGCCTGCGCTCAGCAGCGTGCCGTTGTTGGTTAACGCGCTGCCCTGCAACGACAATGCCTTGTCGCCCTGGACCGTTCCGCTGTTAGTGATCTGACTGACATCACTGTTCAGCGTGCCGGCAGCCATCGTTCCCTGATTGATCAGCGCATCGCCCTGTAACCGGAGCTGATCATCTGCCAGCAATTTACCGCCCTGCTGATTATGTAAGTTTTTGAGTGTGGTGCTCAGGCTGGCAGCGTTGATCTCTCCGCTGTTGTTCAGCTGGTCGCCTGTGACAGTCAGTGTTTTGCCGCTGGTGATCAATCCGCTGTTATTGAGCTGTGGCAGCGCGAGGGCAAAGTCGTTGTCAGAGCTGATCGTACCCGCAGCCAGGTTATCCAGCTGCCCGGTATGGAAGGAGAGCAGCTGAGTGCCCTGCAGCAGGCCGCTATTAGTGATTTGCCCGGCGGTGAGAGTCAGATTGGGTGCAGTTAATGAACCTGTATTGCTCAGCTGCGCGCTGTTCAGGATGAGGGCGTTCTGACTACTGATGGCGCCCTGATTTTCCAGCCAGCCACGGGCGGTCAGCTGCGCGTCACCGCGGGCCGTGAGCGAGCCGTTTTGCTGCAGCGTATCGGCGTTCATCACAGCATCGCCATGACTCATCATCTCGCCGCTGTTAATCAGTGTCGGGGCATCAATTTGCAGGCGCTGACTGATCATATTGCCGCTGTTGCTGAAGGTGTCAGCGATATTAAACGCTGCATTCCCCTGCGCGGAGAGCGTGCCGTCCTGATTCAGACGATTAGCAGTGAGCAGGGCATCGCCGCTGCTGAGTATTTTTCCGCTGTTGTCGAGCGTGCCGCTGGTTATATCCAGGCTATTTCCGCTCAGTTCACCGCTGTTACTTAACCGATCGGCGACTTTCAGCTGCAATCTGCCCTGGGATGAGAGCGTTCCATCCTGCTGCAGGATGCCAGAGGTAATATCTGTCTGCTGACTGCCCAGCAGATTCCCGCTGTTAAGCAGCGATCCACTGTGGATATTCAGACTGCTGCCGCTCACTTCACCGCTGTTGTTCAGCGTGCCGGTAACGTTAAGCTGATTAATGTTGCTGGCTGAAAGGGTGCCGCGCTGCTGCACGCTGTCCGCACTGATCAGCGCATCGCCAGTGCTTAACAGCTTGCCCCCGTTATTGATTGCCCCGCTTTGAATGTTCAGGCTGCTGCCGCTGATCTCACCGTCATTGCTGAGCTGTCCGGCAACGACACTGTTATTACCCTGAGCCAGTAACATACCCTGCTGCTGCAGCGTGCTGGTGCGAACCTGCAGGTCACCCTGACTAGTCAGGCTGCCACTGTTGA
Organism: Pantoea sp. S62; assembly: GCF_016658625.1. Classification (NCBI taxonomy): domain Bacteria; kingdom Pseudomonadati; phylum Pseudomonadota; class Gammaproteobacteria; order Enterobacterales; family Erwiniaceae; genus Pantoea; species Pantoea sp. S62. The sequence goes on from NZ_JACVVI010000021.1 coordinate 66,122, forward strand.
TGATCTGTGCGGCCTGAAGATCAAGTTTCTTTCCAGCTGTCATCTGACCGCTATTCTGTAGCTGCGCGTTGGCAGAGAGCTGCATCGCATCTGCCGCATTGCCGCTGCTGCTGTTATCAATATCCAGGGAATTGCTGCTAAGACGGGCAGTCTGGCCTGCCGTCAGGCTGCTGCCTTTAAGCGTTATCTGCCCCTGACTGTTCAGCTCGAGCGCCGCGTCGCTACCCAGTTTTGCGCCCGTTAAAGCAATATCCTGCTGCGCTGTCAGCGCAACATTGCCACCCGCTTTATGTTCTCCCTGCAGGGCGATGCTGCTGCCTTTTGCCGTCAGCGTGCCGCTGGTCAGGCTATTGTTAATGCTTAACCGACCCTGCGCATCCAGCACCATATCGCCCTGCCGGGCATTCAGATTACCGAGATTAACGCCGACGCCGTTTTCGCTGGAGACCAGATGGATGCGGTTGGCGTACATGCCACCCAGCGCGCCGGTATCGACGGCGACCGATGGCGCAGCACCCTCGCCCGCAATGGGTGTCACGCTGCCATCTGCGCCAACCCGGTTTGCGCCCAGCGTCACATTGAGATCCCTGGCATGAATGCCCGCGTTGATTTCTGTTGCGCGCGCGATGATCGAAACCGCATCGGCCTGGCTGCCATCCAGCCCTTTACCCTCAATGCTGATGGCACCTTTGGTCACTTCCAGCGACTGCAGATTGCCCTGTGCATCCAGCTGAGGTTTACCCGTGGTCAGCGTCACATTTGGCGTATTAATAAAGCCGCAGCCGTTACAGGTGATGCCATAAGGGTTAGCGACCATAACGTTGGCCGCTTTACCCCCCACTTCGGTGTAGCCCTGAAGCTGCGAACGATTGGCCCCAACCACTTCGTTGATGATTGCCCGGGCTTCCTGCCCCGCTTTCAGATTCGGGTTGTTCTGGATGAGTCCACCAAGTTGCGTCTGCGTTAACCGGTCGGTCGCGTTATTCAGGATCAGCCCTTCCTGGCCGACGTTGTAATTCTGATACTGGTTGTGCGAAAGACCTGACGCATTTGGCGTCGCGATGTTGATAACCGGCACGCCATTACCGGCAGCATCGACCTGGGTACCCGGTGTAGCAGGCGTAATCGCGGCCGAAAAAGCAGGCAGCAGGGGCTGAAAAGCGATCAGTGAGCAGATGAGATAGCTCAGCAGACGACGCGGCAGTGAAAGCGTTAATTGATCATCCATAATCAGGGCCTTTTTTTAGAAAACGAGTCCAATACGTGCGTAAACGCTGAGGCGATCTGGCGCAAGGTAGTCGGGATAGCTGACAGGTATGCCCAGCGACAGCTGAGTGGAGACATGGGCGTTTCGGGTGCCCAACCCCAGCGAGCTGCCCCACAGCGTGCCGGCGGCGTAGCGATCCTGTTTGTCGCTCTGCAGCCATCCACCATCCAGCGCCAGCGTGGTACTGACCTCGCCAATAGCTGGCAGGGTAAACAGCGTGTAGTTGAGTTCGTTGCGCAGGTAGCCGCCAGCATCGCCGGAAAGATATTGTTCTTTGTAGCCGCGAACCGAGTTCTCACCACCGATCGTCAGACGTTCGCTGCCATACAGCCGATCGGGCGACCACTGGGCATACAGACTACTCAGCCACCACATTTTCTGCGTCACCGGCCGCTGATAGCTGCTGCTGACACTCCATTTGCGGAATTGAGCTTTGGGGAGATCGTCATTTTTACTGCTGTCGCTTTCGGCATCAAACCAGGGCATCCCGCGACTCAGCATCGGGTTGAGCGTGGCCACCCCGCCCGCGACTTTTTGTGTATGGTTAAAGCCGATCTGCAGACTGGTCAGTTTGCGGCTGCTGCTTTGCAACAGCGTCTGGTTCAGCCAGTTATGGCTGACATAATGGTTCAGCCCGAGCTGAACGCCGGTTTTGATTTGCCCATTGCGGAACAGCACCCATGAGCCGCTCAGGCGGTTAGAGATGTTATCGCCGAAGCTATACCAGTCGAAATCATTGGCGTTAAAGCGGCTGTGATAATTGCTCCAGCTATAGCTGTAATCCAGCAGCCCATAGCCATAAGGCACGCTGACGCCCGCCTGGAAATTTTGCGCGTCACGCCAGTCGCTGAACGCACTGCTGCGACCACCGCTGACAAACCAGCGATCGGCAATCCCCAGCAGGTCGTTACCCACCAGCGAGGTGGAAAGCTGACCGATGCCGGTGGTTCGCTGGCCGCTGTTATCCATATTCAGCCCCAGCGTCAGAGGGAATTCAGGTTTACTGGTCAGATTGACAATGGAATAGCCTGGCTTAGTGGATGGAAGGATTTCAATCTGAACCGGCGTGGCACGCAGGCGGTTTATCTGCTCCATACCCTGTTCAATGTCGCGTAAATTTAAAATGCGACCGGCACCGGTCGGGAATGCCATTTTCAACTGACGTGAACGGGCACCCTGCAACCGAATTTCTTCCAGCCGTCCCTCCAGCACGGTGATAATTAAAACGCCGTGCGACAGATTCTGTTCTGTCAGGAACGCCCGGCTGGTGATATAGCCGCGCTGGACATACCATTCTGATATTTCGCGTACCAGCTGATTAATGCGCGCCAGACTCAGACACTGATTGATATAGGGCGCGACCAGTTTCGCCTGCTTATCTGGCGTAATTAACGTCGCCTGTTGCAGGATAATCTGGCGAATATCGAAGCAGGGACCACTGGCTGGAGCTGGCACGGTTTTTTGCAGCTCAACCTGATGCGCCTGGGTTAACGCGTCGCGCTGCTGCTGATCCTGTTGCAGACGCTGCTGCTGCTGATTCTGAATAAGGTCAAGATCACCGGGCGTAACCGGCGCAGCCATGAGATTACTGATAAACAAACTGGCTCCGAAAACCAGCCACTTCCCTGTATGAGGCATTTTCATCGAAGTATTAACGGCACTTATTGTAAGTTTTGTGTAAGGACAGCCGTGCAGACTACCACCTTAACAATCAGAAGTTCCTTATTGACTTGAAAAAAAGATGTAATTTCGGAAAAAGTGAAATTATCCGTAAATAATTAATCCTTAAATCAAATTCACAGCTGTCTTGCAACTTTCGCAGGATGCCGCTCTTTTTGATTGTTAAGGGAATGAAAGTATTGTCCTGCATGCATAAATATTTATACGCGCGGGATTATTGTTACTTATAGCAGTACGCAGGTATTAACAGGTTTAAAAGCAGTGATGGCGATATCTTCGTGATCAGAGATGAGGTTTCAAATGACACTCTGCCCTGAATGCAAAAAGGCCCGCAAAGTAGCGGGCCTTTAACCGGATAAAACACAACAACCGTTATTTTTCATGGTAGCGATGCACTGCCGGATAGTATTCCAGTCCATATAGCTGACTCAGTGGCAGCAGCAGTTCGACGTTAATATCATGTACACGCTCACTCGCCACAGGGCCGCTCAGCAGCTGTTCAAACCAGGCTATCAGTTTCTGTTTCATCTCAGGTTCTCCGCATCAGTTGATGCCCTGAGTAAACCCGCTTATGCGCCCGATCAGAACCAAAAATTTCTGCGCTGCTTATGCCGAAAATGGCATAACGCGCCTTGCCTGGTACACCATCAGCCGCCGCCAGACACCGGCTGCTCAGAACATTTACTGCGTTATCAGCGTCACCCAGTTCGCACCTTTACCAGCTGGCGCTTCAGCGACGCGTTTAAGTTCGCCGCTGGCGGGATCGATGGCGTAGCTGCCAATCACCGCACTCTTTTCTCCGCTGACGATCAGCCATTTGCCCTGAGCATCAATCGCGATACTGCGCGGCTGTTTTTCCACCGGCCAGCTGCCGATCAGCGCTAACTCACCCGACTGTTCATCTACCCGGTAACCGCTGACGGTGCTGGAGGTGCGCTCGGTCACATAGATAAATTGCCCATCCGGCGTGATTTTAATGTCTGCCGCCCAGATACGCGGCGTCGGATCGCTGTAGCCCGCAGGACGCTGCTCGCCATGCTGCAGGTTATATTTCTTCGCCACCGCGTTGGGCCAGGTTTTTAATGGCGTCAGCGTGCCATCGGCCGCACGCCGGAACTGCGTAATGGTGCCGCTCATCTCTGCAAGGTTATAGAGAAAGCGATTGTCCGGTGAAATCACGGAATGCCGTGCGCCGCTGTTCTTCTCGCCCTGCACAAATCCCGTACCCAGCGGCGTGATGGCCCCGTCACTGGCGAAGGCATATTGCAGCACCCGATCCGCGCCAAGGTTGCCAACGTAGAGCGAATGATTACTGACGTCGGTGATCACCGAATGGGCATGCGGCCCGGTTTTCACTTCGCCCGTAACCTGGGTCGTCACAATGCCTTTGTCATCAATCCGGTTGCTGGTGACGATATCGCTGTCATAGGAGGCGGCCAGCAGGTAGCGCCCGCGCTTATCGGTGGTGATCCAGGGAAAGCTGGCCGTAACCGGCGTCACAGCCAGTTTCTGAAGATCACCGTGTGAACGGGTGACGCGCCAGCTGATGATTGCGTAAGGTGGCGAGCGCAGCGCACCATAGAGATGTTTACCATCCGGGCTGGCCGCGAGCGGCATAATCTTTTTCCCGGCGGGCGTATCGCCCCGCCATTGCAGGCTGCCATTCGCCTCGCTGAGCTGATAGCGGGATACCGTGCCGGATTCGGCATTCGACACATAAACAAAGGTTGTCGCCCACAGCGGTGTGCTACACAGCAGCGGCAGAAGTGCCAGCGCCGTTTTCAGACGGATCATAGGGTCACCTTGATAAGTAGTGTCTGCGTCAATGCGCAGCAGGAATTACGCTAACCCTGTCTGATGAGACTGGCTTTGTGCAACTGACTGAAATTATACCTGAAAGCCTGGAGATGTGACGGAGATGTTATTTTAAAAGGCGGGGTCTGAGAGGTGATGCCTTCCCCCGGTGAAAGGAGAAGGCATATACATGCTGCTACCCGGTTTTCGCGATCATTTTATAGTAGCGGTTAAGCCACTTGCCGCTGTTAAGTCGCCACCAGAAGAAGATGCCACGCACCGTCCAGTCAAGGAACATCCCCAGCCAGACGCCGGTGACGCCCATGCCAAGCTGGATGCCCAGCAGATAACCGACCACCACGCGCGCGCACCACATGCTGAACATCGACACATACATGGTGTAGCGCGCATCGCGTGCGCCTTTAAGCCCTGCCGGCAGCACCCATGATGCGGCCCATAGCGGCATAAATAGCGCGTTCAGCCAGAGCAGATGTTTCGTTACGTTGATGACTTCCGGGTCGCTGGTATAGAACCGCGCCAGCAACCCGGCCAGCGGCACCGTCAGCAGCGCTATCGCGCTCAGGCACGCCGTTGCCAGCCAGAAAACATGCCGCACCTGACGCTCCGCCTGGAAGACCTGATTTTTTCCCAGACGGGTACCAGTGATGATGGTTGAGGCTGAACCCAGCGCGTTGCCCGGCAGGTTGATCAGCGAGGCGACCGAGAACGCGATGAAGTTACCGGCAATCTCACTGGTGCCCATGCCCGCCACAAACACCTGCGTCAGCAGTTTACCGCCGTTGAACAGCACCGACTCGATACTGGCAGGCACACCTATACCTAAAACTTCCATCAGAATGCTGCTGTTCCATCGCCGGAAATAGCTCGACAACGTGATTTTCAGCGAGGCGTTAAAGCCGATCATCAGCACGTAAATCACCGCGATCGCCCCGATATAACGGGTGATAGTCAGCCCGAGTCCGGCACCGATAAACCCTAAACCGTCCCACGAGAAGCAGCCATAGATCAGCACGCTACTGATGATGATGTTGAGGATGTTCATGCCGCCGTTAATCAGCATCGGGATTTTGGTGTTACCCGCGCCACGCAGCGCCCCGCTGCCGATCAGCGTGATGGCCGCTGCCGGGTAGCTCCAGGCAGAGGTCTGCAGATAGCTCAGTGCCAGCGCTTTAACTTTGGGGTCGGCGGCACCGGCGATGGCATCGACGATGAGATGGCCCCAGAACTCAATGGCGATCACCAGCACAAAGGCAAGTATTGTCATCATCGCCAGTGACTGACGCGTGGCGGCGCGGGCGCGCTTGCCGTTGCGTTTTGCCAGACTGAATGCCACCACCACCGTGGTACCGAGATCGATAGCCGCAAAGAACGAGATGATCACCATGTTGAAGCTGTCGGCCAGGCCAACGCCCGCCATCGCCTCTTTGCCCAGCCAGCTGACCAGGAAGGTGCTCAGTACGCCCATCAACAGCACACAGGCGTTCTCGAAGAAGATAGGCACTGCTAATGGCGATATTTCACGCCAGTAGAGCGTGCGATAAGAGCGGCGTTTCGGGTACCACGCCGTGCGCTTAATCGCCTGCATCACTGCTACGCCGGGATTTTGCAAAGGATTACCAAATCAGAAGAGACTGACGAGATCTAATGATGATAGTGGGCAGAGAAATATGCAAAGTCTTTCCGGGACAAATTAATCATGGTTACAAACTTTTTCGTTCAGATTCGGCAGATTCTGCCCCACCAGGCTGACCGCTGTAGCAAACCTGATTATTTCCGGGACGTTACGATCGCCTGTCAGCACGGTGCCACTGGCTACGCTGCCGCTCTTTTATCTTTTGCAGCGCAACAGACACGGCGACACCGCCTGTTTCGATCATAAAGATTTTCTTAACTTATTTTAATGATGTGCGTTCCGGCTCAATGCCGCACTGGTCAGATTACGCGCGTCGTTAGCGCAAAAAAAAGGCGATCACAGATTCTTCACCAATCTCTGCAACAAACCCGCTAAGCTTGGGGCAAATTGCGGAAAAAAATGGAAGGAGAAACCATGCCGACACTACGGAAAAACCTGACCAGCCAGCAGGCGCTGGATGAACTCGAACGCCTTTACGATGGTGCCGTTGATGCGCTGCGTGCGGCGATTAAAGTGTTTACCGAAAACGGAACGCTGCCCGATGCCGCGGAACGGGAAAAAGGACTCTTTGTTTACCCGGAGCTGCGCATCACCTGGCACGGTGAAGGTCCGCAGCAGAACCGCACGCGTGCCTGGGGCCGCTTTACCCATACCGGCAGTTACAGCACCACCGTTACCCGTCCGGCGTTACTGCGCCACTATATTTCGGAACAGCTGGCAATGCTGGAGAAGGAGTATCAGCTGGAGATCGACGTGGTGCCGTCCAGCCAGGAGATCCCCTATCCTTACGTGATCGACGGTTCCGATCTGTCGCTGGATCGCACCATGAGCGCCGGTATTGCGCGCCACTTCCCGACTACCGAGCTGTCACAGATTGGCGATGAGACCACCGACGGTCTGTTCCACGCCGACGCCAAATTTCCGCTGTCGCACTTCGACGCGCTGCGCACCGACTTTTCGCTTGCCCGTCTGCGTCACTACACCGGCACCAGCGTAGAGCACTTCCAGCCGTTTGTGCTGTTCACCAACTACACCCGTTATGTGGATGAGTTCGTGCGCTGGGCGATTGAGCAGGTGCGCGATCCCAACACCCCTTACGACAGCCTGGCCTGTGCGGGTGACGTGGTGCTGACGGCCGACACCGCCAACAGCGAGTCGATGCTTTCTGATCTGGCGTGGAAGAAGCATCAGATGCCTGCCTGGCATCTCACCTCGCCTAATCGTCGCGGCATCACGCTGATTAATATCGGTGTCGGCCCATCGAATGCCAAAACCATCTGCGATCATCTGGCGGTGATGCGTCCGCACGCCTGGCTGATGATTGGTCACTGCGGCGGTCTGCGCGAGAGCCAGCGCATCGGCGATTATGTGCTGGCCCACGCCTATCTGCGTGACGATCACGTACTCGACAGTGTGCTTCCGCCAGACATCCCGGTGCCAAGCATTGCCGAAGTGCAGCGCGCACTGTATGACGCCACCAAATCGGTAAGCGGCATGCCAGGCGAAGAGGTGAAGCAGCGCCTGCGTACCGGCACCGTGGTGACCACCGACGATCGCAACTGGGAGCTGCGCTACTCTGCGTCGGCCCTGCGCTTTAACCTGAGCCGCGCGGTAGCGGTCGATATGGAGAGCGCTACCATTGCCGCGCAGGGTTATCGTTTCCGGGTGCCGTACGGCACGCTGCTGTGCGTCTCCGACAAGCCACTGCACGGCGAGATCAAACTGCCGGGTCAGGCAAACCGCTTCTATGAGGGGGCGATTTCAGAGCATCTGCAGATTGGTATTCATGCGGTTGAGCTGTTGCGCGCCGAAGGCGATAAGCTGCATTCGCGTAAGTTGCGGACGTTTAATGAGCCGCCTTTCCGGTAGGTGTATCGCCGCTGGCTCAGGGAGTTTTGTTCGCTGCGCGAACGGGCTGGCAGCAGAGCTGATACTGGGATTGTTCGCTGCGCGGACGGGCTCTGAGAGGGGTTTCGTTCGCCTGATCAGCTGGGCAGTTTCAGACATGCCTCTGCAGGCGACCGACAAGGGGCGCCCGTCGCCGCGCCCCTTGACCCCCGGCTCCGGCCTGCTTTACCGCCGCTTCGCGGTCCCTTCGCTTCTTCCGGATTTCTCCCGGACCGGCAGGACGCGCCATCCCTGGCGCGAACCCGCCTCTTCGCGACAT
>NZ_JACVVI010000022.1:0-68238 GCF_016658625.1 Pantoea sp. S62
ATCCCTGCCGGTTGGCGAATTTCGCTTTGCAGCGGGCTAACAATGAGGGGGTTTCGCCCGCCAGGCGGTGGGGAGTTTCAGGTTCTTCGTGCAGGCGGACGCGTCAAGGGGCGGACGCCCGCCCCTTAACAATCCCGGCGTCCGGCAGCCTGCGCGCCCCACTTCGCGGGGTCCCTTCGTCACGCCCTGCGGCCAGCGGACCGTCCGGACGCGCCATCCCTGGCGCGAACCGTCCTTTCGCCGACGTCCTGTCGGCTCATCCTCGCCTCCGGTTGTTCCTCAGCGCTACGGATGCCTCTGGCAAACTCCCGCCTGTTATCTATTTTGTTTTCTCTGATGCTGTATTGTCTGCTGGCCCGTAAAGCCAATCCCGGAAACGTAAAGCGATAAAATACCCAACGTAAGAAGAAGAAATAACAGCGAGGGGTCAGGGAGGCCATCTGAACCGCTGAGCGGATGAGGGATTTCAGGACGAGCGACAGGGATGTCGCGAAGAGGCGGGTTCGCGCCAGGGATGGCGCGTCCCGGCGGTCCGTGAGAAATCAGGAAGAAGCGAAGGGACCGCGAAGCGGCGGTGAAGCAGGCCGGAGCCCGGGGTCAAGGGGGCGCGGCGACAGGCGCCCCCTTGTCGGTCGCCTGCAGAGGCGTTACTGAAAATGCCCAGCCTGCCAGGCGAACGAAACCTCTCTCAGAGCCTGTTCGTGCAGCGAAGACTACAGCTTCAACTCCACAGAGCCCGTTCGCGCAGCGAATACCCGTTAAGCCCGTGCTGCCCGGCCAATCATCTCAGCGCGTTCGCACAACCTCAGTCCCACCCCGTTATTCCCTAAAGTCATAAATCCAAATTTTTTAGTATTTCCTGTTATCAATAATAGTTCTTAACATCAGGGAATCAGATTATGTAAAGAGAGGTAAATGTCGTGAATTTCCAGCAGCTTAAAATCATCCGCGAGGCGGCCCGCTGTGAGTTTAACTTAACGGAAGTCGCTAACACGCTGTTTACCTCCCAGTCAGGTGTCAGTCGGCACATTCGTGACCTGGAAGATGAACTGGGTGTTGAAATCTTTATTCGTCGCGGTAAGCGCCTGCTGGGAATGACCGAACCGGGTAAAGCGCTGCTGACCATCGCCGAACGCATCCTCGATGAAGCAGGGAAGGTACGACGTCTGGCCGATGTCTTTACTAATGAAACCAGCGGCATTCTGACAATTGCAACGACCCATACTCAGGCGCGCTACAGTCTGCCGAAAATCATTAAAGCGTTTCGTCAGCTCTATCCCAACGTTCGTCTGGAACTCAACCAGGGATCGCCGCAGGAAATTGTCACCATGCTGCTGGCGGGTGAAGCGGACATCGGCATCGCCAGTGAAATGCTGGTCAATAACAGCAGCCTGGCGGCATTCCCCTGGTTCAGCTGGCATCATGCGTTGCTGGTGCCGAAAGATCATGAGCTGGTACAGAATCAACCGGTTTCACTGAGCACCCTCAGCCGTTATCCCCTCATTACTTACCGCCAGGGTATCACCGGTCGTTCGCGGGTTGACCGTGCCTTCCAGTCGGCGGGTTTAAAACCGGACATCGTGCTCAGCGCCCAGGACTCCGACGTGGTGAAAACCTACGTTAAACTTGGTCTGGGCGTCGGGATACTGGCCGATCAGGCGTGTGAAACGGAAGAGAGTGAAGAGCTGGTACGCATCGACGCCACGCATCTGTTTGATGCCAGCACCGTCTGGCTCGGCCTCAAGCGGGGACAGCTGCAGCGCAATTATGTCTGGCAGTTCCTGGAACTCTGTAACGCTAATCTGTCGCTGGAGGAGATCAAACGCCAGGCGCTCTCCTACAGTAATGACGACGAACCGGTCATCGACTTCCAGATTTAAAGCGCGTGCGCATCCCACCGGATGCGCGCACATTTCCGCACAGCATAAAATTTCAAATCCCCGCGAAAAACTCGCTTAGCGACCTTTCTGACCCCGCACAACAACATCCTGCGCTGACCCGGCGCGATAAAGTGGAATCAGCTGACCACAAGGGGATGTTATGTCGCGATTACAACTTAAAGACAGCGATCTGCTGCGCCAGCAGGCGTTATTTGCCGGACGCTGGCAGGATGCACATCAGGGTGCCACGCTGCCGGTTACCGATCCCGCCACGGACGAAACGCTGGCGACCATACCGGCGCTGGGCCGTGCGGAAACAGAGCAGGCGATAGCCTATGCGGAAACGGTTCGCATCAGCTGGGGAAAAACCACTAACGCCAGCCGTGCCGCGCTGCTGGAAAAATGGCATCAACTGATTATTGAACATGCTGACGACCTGGCGATCATCATGACCGCAGAGCAGGGCAAACCGCTGGCGGAAGCCAGAGGCGAAGTGCTCTACGGGGCCAGCTTTGTGAAATGGTTCGCGGAAGAGGCGCGCCGTGTCTATGGCGACACCATTCCCGCGCCCAGCGATGACCGGCGCATTCTGGTGCTGAAACAGCCGGTAGGCGTTGCCGCCGCCATCACTCCCTGGAACTTCCCGATTGCGATGATCACCCGTAAGGTGGCACCCGCGCTGGCCGCCGGATGCCCGATTATCGTCAAACCCTCTGAATTAACGCCGCTCTCTGCGCTGGCCCTCGCGGTGCTGGCAGAACGTGCCGGTTTCCCGTCAGGTGTGTTACAGGTGCTGACCGGCCTGCCCATAGAGATTGGCGCGGCACTGACTGGTAGCCGTACGGTGCGTAAAATCTCCTTTACCGGCTCAACCCGCATTGGGCAGTTATTGATGCAGCAGAGCGCTGACAGCATCAAACGTCTGAGCCTGGAGCTGGGCGGCAACGCGCCGCTGATCGTGTTCGATGATGCCGACATTGAGATTGCGGTCGCGGGCGTCATGCTCAGCAAGTTCCGCAACGCCGGGCAGACCTGCGTCTGCGCCAACCGCATCCTGGTGCAGCGCAACATCTATCCACGCTTCACCGCGCGACTGCTGGAGGCGGTCGCCACCCTGAAAGTGGGGGATGGCTTTGCGCCCGACAGCACCATGGGTCCGCTGATTAACCCACGTGCGGTAGAGAAGGTGAATGGTCACATCGATGATGCGCTCAGCCAGGGTGCCACGCTGCTGACCGGCGGCATCAGCCAGGATAATGGTACTTTTGTTCAGCCTACGGTGCTCGGCGAGGTCACGTCCAGCATGCGCATTGCTCATGAGGAGACATTCGGTCCGGTCGCGCCGCTGTTTATCTTTGATGATGAGGATGAGGCCATCGCAATGGCGAATGACACGCCCTACGGACTGGGCGCCTACTTCTTTACCGAAAATATCCGGCGTGCCTGGCGGGTGGCGGAAGCGTTGGAGTTTGGCATGGTCGGCTTTAATACCGGCGCGATTTCTCTTGAAGTTGCCCCCTTTGGAGGCGTGAAACTTTCCGGTATTGGCCGGGAAGGATCCCGCTACGGAATTGATGAATATCTGGAACAGAAAACTTTTCACATCGGCAGTCTGTAATTAAATATGACCAAAACGCCAGCCGGACGATCCGGCTGGCGTTTTTTTATGCCTGACGCACAGAATTATTTCCACGGCGTCAAATAATCCTCTTTAAAAAGTAAAGAATTTATCAGGGATGTGAGGCCGGTCGGTAAATCGGTGTGTCATGAGTGCAGAAGTGAGCAGCCTGAGCCCGAATATCCGCTTTGGTGCAATTTCTGTGCAGGTTGCACCAGCAGGGCGCATAAATTTTGTGAAGTAAATCATCTGTTTAATTGTTCGGCAAATCCGCAAAAATTAACCCGGCAATACGGCAGAAAATTTTTTTGCGCTGTTTTAAACGCATTTTTATTTTTTGCCCGGCTGGCATACTTTCTGCATTAGCTTATTAACAGCGCAGAAATCGCCAGTTAAAAACGCTAATAAGCCAGCAACTGATGGGTGTTACAAATAAGGAATTCTTCCATGTTAAGTTTCGACCCTGAAAAAGTTTCTCTTCCGGCTGGCCATTATATTGGCGGCCAGCACTGCCAGAGCCAAGGCGCAGCCTTTGAGGTTAAACGGCCCTCTGATGGCAGGGTCTATGCCACGCTGCAGGACGCCACGCCGCAGGATGTTGATCGTGCCATCACCGTGGCGCATCAGGCGCTGAAAACCAGCGGCTGGTCTGGCTGTCCACCGCGTGAACGCGGACGGGTATTGCGTCGCTGGGCCGATCTGATTGCGCAGGACGCGCTGCTGGCACAGCTGGAAGCGCTGGGCTCAACCCGGCCCATCAGCGACGTGGTGCTGCACGAAATTCCGTTTACCGCCGAAGCAATTCGCTTTTACGCCGAATGCGCAGACAAATACAGCGGCGATCTCTTTCCCACCCGCGACAGCAGCCTCGGCATGCTGATTGCGGAACCCTATGGCGTCATCGCCGCGATTACCCCGTGGAATTTTCCGCTGTCGATGGCGTCGTGGAAATGCGGACCCGCGCTGGCAGCAGGCAATGCGGTGGTGCTGAAACCCTCTGAACTGACCCCGTTTTCGACGGTGCGCATGGCCGAACTGGCGATTCAGGCGGGCCTGCCGGCGGGCGTGCTGAACATAGTGCAGGGCAGTGGCGCGGTGACCGGCAGTGCGCTGGTGAAACATCCACTGGTTCGCAAAGTCTCGTTTACCGGCTCGACCCTGACCGGTGCGCGCATCATGAGCGATGCCGCGCAACACGGCATGAAACCGGTGACGCTGGAGCTGGGCGGCAAAAGCCCGCAGCTGGTATTTGATGATGCGGGTGACCTTGAGGTGCTGGCTCAGCGCATTCTGCGCGGCTTCACTGCCAACGGCGGTCAGGCGTGCGTGGCGGGCACCCGTCTTATTGTGCAGCGCAACATTGCCGATCCGCTGGTTGAGCGGCTGGCCCAGCTTTGCCGGGAAGTGAAACCGGGCGTCACCTGGCAGGAGGGCAGCCGCTACGCGCCGCTGATCGATGAACGCCAGGGCAACAAAGTCTGCTCGGTCATTGAAGCCGCAAAAGCGCAGGGCGCAGAGGTGCTGGTGGGCGGAGAGCGCTTTGCCGACACCGACAACGGCTGGTTCTGGCAGCCGACGCTGCTGAGCCATGTGGCGCAGGATAACCCGGCGGTACAGCAGGAGATTTTTGGTCCGGTGCTGACGGTACAGACGTTTGATGATGAAGAGCAGGGGCTGGCGATGGCTGCACACGACACCTATGGCCTCTGCGCCGGTGTCCACACCCTGAGCCTGCCGCGCGCGCTGCGGGCGATGCGGGCGATTGACGCAGGCACCGTCTGGATTAACCGCTATGGGCGCTCTGGCGACTTCATCATTCCCACTGGCGGCTTTCTCGGCTCCGGCATTGGTAAAGATTTAGGGCGTCAGGCGTTTCAGGCCTGCCAGCGCCAGAAGAGCGTACTCATCGATTTCTAAGCGCAACTGACAAGACGAGGGTGTTACATGGCACTGTTTAAACCGAAATTCATCACGTTTGACTGTTACGGCACGCTGATTCGCTTCGATATGGCCGGTGCGGCGGAACGCTGTTTCAGCGACCGCGTCGACCCTGAAGCCATGCATGCCTTCACCACCGACTTTGCCAGCTACCGGCTGGATGAGGTGCTCGGCGCATGGAAACCTTATTACGACGTGGTTAGCAATGCCATCCAGCGCACCTGCAAAAAGTGGGGCGTTGAGTGGGATAAAGCCGACAGCGACTTCATTTACACCGATTGCGCCAGCTGGGGTCCGCATCCCGACGTGCCGGCCGGGCTGGCGAAAGTCGCAAAAGAGTTTCCGCTGGTGCTGCTGACCAACTCGATGAAAGACCTGATTCCGCACCATATACCGCGTCTGGGTGCGCCGATCCACATGACCATCACGGCGGAAGAGGCGGGTGCCTACAAACCGCAGATGAAGGGCTTTGAATACATGCTGGATAAACTTGGCTGCGGCCCGGAAGAGATCCTGCACGTCTCCTCCAGCTTCCGCTATGACCTGATGACCGCCTACGATCTCGGCATCAAAAACAAAGTCTGGGTCAATCGCGGTCATGAACCGGCGAACCCGTACTACCAGTACACCGAAATCAAAGATATCGGCGGCCTGCCTGGCGTCGTCGGACTCTGAGGAACCCCCCATGAAACTGGAATCGTTCTGGCAGGCCACGGCTCCGGCCTTTGCCGGTGCTGCCCGCGAACCGCTGCCCGCCCAGGCGGACGTGGTGGTGATTGGCGGCGGCTTCACCGGTGTCTCGGCAGCCCTTAACCTGGCGCGCAGCGGCATCAGCGTGGTGCTGCTGGAGAGTGGCGACGTCATGAGCCAGGCATCGGCGCGCAACGGCGGTCACTGCAATACCGGTGTGGCGCAGAACTTCGCCTCACTGGTGGCGAGTCAGGGCCTGGAGCAGGCCAGCCGCTTCTACCGGGCATTTGACGACGCCGTGAGCTACGTACAGCAACTGATTCAGGATGAAGCGATCGACTGCGACTTCCGGCTGTGCGGCAAACTCAAGCTCGCCAGCAAAGCCTCGCACGTCGCCGGGCTGCAGGAGGCGTATGAACTGATGCGCCGTACCGTGGACCCGGAGATCGAACTGCTCGACAAAACGGCGGTGCGCGACGAGATCGCCAGCGACAAATTCCACGGCGGCCTGCTGCAGAAGCGTGGCGGTCAGATGCACATGGGCAAATTTGGCATCGGGCTGGCTGAAGCCGCCGCGCGCAGCGGGGCGAAGATTTATCCGCATCATGCCGTGACGAAGTTAGAGCGACTGAAGGGCTATCAGCACCGGATTCA
Organism: Pantoea sp. S62; assembly: GCF_016658625.1. Lineage (NCBI taxonomy): Bacteria > Pseudomonadati > Pseudomonadota > Gammaproteobacteria > Enterobacterales > Erwiniaceae > Pantoea > Pantoea sp. S62. The sequence continues at coordinate 6,781 of NZ_JACVVI010000022.1, forward strand.
CACTGCAAACGGCACCCTTCTGGCGGATAAGGTGCTGATGGCGACCGGCTGCTCCAACGTCGGCCCTTTTCCCTGGTTTCAGCGCCGCATCGTGCCGGTCGGCAGCTTTATCGTGGTGACCGAAGCGCTCGACCCAGCGCTGCTGCGCCAGGTGCTGCCCAACAATCGGACCTACGTGACGTCGCTGAATATCGGCAACTACTTCCGCACCACTGCCGACAGCCGGCTGGTGTTTGGCGGCCGGGCGCGGTTTGCGGTCAGCAACCCGACCTCTGATTCGCGCAGCGGCGGGATCCTGCGCCACGCGATGACGCAGATGCTGCCGCAACTCGGCCAGGCAGCGCTGGATTACTGCTGGGGCGGCATGGTCGATATGACCGCCGACCGTCTGCCGCATGCGGGTGAACAGGATGGCCTCTTCTATTCGCTGGGCTACAGCGGCCACGGCACGCAGATGTCGGTGTGGATGGGACGGGTAATGGCCGATCTGCTGGCCGAAAAGCGCACTGAAAATCCCTGGCAGCGCGACGCATGGCCCGCGCTGCCCGGTTATCACGGCAAGCCATGGTTTTTACCGCTCGCAGGACTCTATTACAAAGCAAAGGATCGCCTTTCTTAACGTCCCGTCGGGTGCTGGCCGCCAGGTTGCCAGCACCGCCAGAACATGATCCCGGTTCGCCTGACTATTGAGGGTAGAGAGATGAGTAAATTTGATAATAACGACGCTGATGCGGTAAATCCGGCACTGACGCGCATGATCACCGAAGGCTCGCTGTCACGCCGCAGCCTGATGAAGATTCTTTCCGCCGGTGCGGTGATGAGCAGCGGGCTGGTGGGCTTCTCCGGGGCGGCACTGGCGGACGACAAGCCGGTCAAAGGCGGTAAACTGCGGGCGGCAATGTCGAATGCCTCCGCCACCGACACACTCGATCCGGCGAAAAGTAACAACAGCGCGGACTATACCCGTCAATTCATGTTCTACAGCGGCCTGACCGAACTGGACAAAAACCTGATGGCCCAACCGGCGCTGGCCGAATCAGTGGAATCCAGCGACGGCATCACCTGGCATATTAAACTGCGGAAGGGCGTCACCTTCCATGATGGCAAACCGCTGACCGCTAAAGACGTGATCTTCTCGCTCAGCCGACACAAAGATCCGGCCATCGCCTCAATCGCCTTTAAGCTGGCTGATCAGTTTAAAACCTTCAGCGCGGTCAATGATAATGAGGTGCAGCTGGAGCTGAACAACGCCAACTTTGACGTCCCTTACATGCTGGCGACGCCGCCGTTTTTGATTGTCAAAGACGGCACCACCGACTTCAGTAAAGGCATCGGCACCGGTCCGTTTGTCTGCAAAACCTTTATGCCAGGCACGCGCACCATTGGTACCAAAAATCCCAACTACTACAAGCCCGGTCTGCCGCATCTGGATGAGGTGGAGCTGATTGGCGTCACTGACAACGCGGCGCGTGTCAATGCCCTGATGTCGGGCGATCTGCAGATGATCTCCACCCTGAGCGCCGCGGACTGCAAACGCATCAAAGCCAGCAGCGAGTTTGGCATACTGGAAAGCAAATCAGGCATGTACACCAACCTGATTATCCGCACCGACGTGAAGCCGGGTAACAACGAAGATTTCGTGCTGGCGATGAAATATCTGCAGCCGCGCGAAATGCTGGTGAAAACGGTACTGCAGGGTTACGGCGACGTCAGTAATGACACCCCGGTTCCGCCATGGCATCCGCTTTACAACGCCGACCTCAAACCGCGTCCGCTCGACATCGAAAAAGCGAAGTTCCACATTAAAAAAGCGGGCATGGCGGGCGCTACGGTAGAGATCATCACGACGCCCAACATTGAAGGGGCGAATGAAGGCGGGCAGATGATCCAGCAGCTGGCGCGCGGGGCGGGGCTGAACATCAAAGTGCGACGCGTGCCGTATGACGGTTACTGGTCTTCACACTGGATGAAAGATCCGGTGGGATATGGCTCGATAAATCCGCGTCCGACGCTCGACATGCTCTTCTCACAGTTTTATCTCTCTACCGCACCGAATAACGAGTCGGGCTGGAAAAATCCGCAGTTTGATCAACTGGTGGTCGCCGCGCGCGGAGAACGCGATCAGGCAAAGCGCAAGCAGATGTATGGCGACATGCAGACGCTGATTTATGACCACTGCGGCACGATCATCCCGACCTTTATCAGCTCCACCGATGGCTACAACAAAAAGGTCAAAGGGGTCGAAGCCTGGCCGTCAGGCATGATGATGGGCTATCGCTTCCATGAGTTTGCCTGGCTGACCGCCTGATCTCAGCCTGCCCCATCAGGCTATTTATAAGGAGTTCGCCGATGAACCGATACATGCTGTTCCTGATTGCCCGGCGCGTTGGCGCCGGCATCCTGACGTTGCTTATCGTCTCGGCGGTGGTGTTTTTCATCACCAGCCTGCTGCCGGGTGACGCGGCGCAGATGATCCTCGGCCAGAACGCCACGCCGGAAACGGTGGCGGCGTTACGGCAGCAGCTGGGTCTCGATCAGCCTCTACTGGTCCGCTATCTCCACTGGCTGACGGGTATGGTGCAGGGTGACTTTGGCATCTCGTTTGCCAGCCATCTGCCGGTCTCGCAGCTGGTGGCGCAGCGCATACCCGCCACCTTCGAACTGGCGGGCATCACCACGCTGATCTGCGTGCCGCTGGCGCTGATTATCGGCATTATCGCGGCGATGAACCGCGGTTCAAGGCTCGATCGGGCGCTGGTTATCGGCACCATGGCGACGGTGGCCGTGCCGGAGTTCCTGGTCGCGACCGTGGCGGTGTTGATTTTCGCCGTCAAACTGCACTGGGTGTCGGCGATGTCGTTCGGCAGTCCGGACAGCGACCTGCTGAGCTACCTCAAAGCCTATGCGCTGCCGGTGCTGACGCTCTGCTGCGTGCTGGTGGCGCAGATGGCCCGCATGACGCGGGCCGCCATTATCAACCAGCTCGACAGCCCCTACCTGGAGATGGCGCTGCTTAAAGGGGTGTCGCCGCTCCGCGCTGTGCTGCGTCACGCGCTGCCCAACGCGGTCGGACCCATCGCCAATGCGATCTCTCTCAGTCTCTCCTACCTGTTTGGCGGGGTGATCATCATCGAAACCATCTTCAGCTATCCCGGTCTGGCCAGCCAGCTGGTGGATGCGGTCAGCAACCGCGACCTGCCGGTGGTGCAGCTCTGCGTGATGCTGTTCGCCGCCTGCTACCTGGTTCTGCTGCTGGCGGCCGACATTCTGACTATCGCCTTTAACCCGAAATGGAGAAGCGCATGAATACACTCTTGTTGCCCTGGCGTTTCTTACAGTCGCTCTCCTGGTCGGGCCGGCTGGGTCTGATCATGTCGCTGTTCTGGCTGCTGATGGCGGTGTTTGGCACGCCACTGGCCCCGCACAGCATTGATGACATCGGCGGCGGCCCGCTGATGGGCGGCATGACGGCCGATAACCTGCTGGGGACCGACTACCTGGGGCGCGACATGCTGAGCCGTATCCTCTACGGCGCGAAGTTCTCCATCGGCCTGGCGCTGAGTGCGGCGCTGCTGGCCAGCCTGATCGGCACGCTGCTGGCCCTGCTGGCGGCGGTAACGGGACGCTGGCTGGAGGAGCTGCTGGGCCGCGTCAACGATGCCCTGCTGGTGCTGCCGGGCAAGGTACTGTCGCTGATGATTGTCGCGGTGTTTGGCTCCTCGCTGCCCATGCTGATCCTGACGGCGGTGTTCACCTACTGGCCGGGCGCATTCCGCATTGCTTTTGCCATGGCCAGCTCGCTGCGCAGCATGGACTACGTCCGGGCGTCACGGCTGCGGGGCGAAAGCCGCTGGTATATCGCCATTCACGATATCCTGCCTAACATGGTGCACCCGATGCTGACGGACTTTGGCCTGCGCTTTGTCTACATCGTGCTGCTGCTGAGCGGCCTGAGCTTCCTCGGCCTGGGGGTACAGCCGCCGTACGCCGACTGGGGCACGCTGGTACGTGAAAATATGCAGGGGCTGTTTGATGGCTCGCCCGCGGTACTGATGCCCGCACTGGCGATTGCCAGCCTGACCATTGGTGCCAACCTGTTTATTGACAGCCTGCAGGCGATGCGTCCGATGACGCTGTCGAAGGAGGGAGCATGAACGTGACACCACATACCGCTATGCCGGTGATTTCGGTAGATAAACTGCGCGTCACCGCGCAGACCGATCGCGGTGAAGAGCTCGACCTTGTGTCGGACATTCACTTCACGGTGCAGAAGGGCGAGGTGCTGGCGCTGATTGGCGAATCCGGCTCCGGAAAAACCACCATCGCCATGGCACTGATGGGCTATGCCCGCAACGGCTGCCGCATCGCTGAGGGCAATATTCACGTTGCCGGCACCGATGTGAACAGTCTGTCACCGGGCCAGCTGCGCGCGTTTCGCGGCAACAAGGTCGCCTATATCGCCCAGAGCGCCGCGGCGTCATTTAATCCGGGGATGAAGATCCTCGACCAGGTGATTGAGCCGGTGGTTATTCACGGCACGATGACCCGCAAAGACGCGAAAGCCAAAGCGATTGGCCTGTTCCGTGAGCTGGCGCTGCCCAATCCCGAGACCATTGGCGACCGGTTCCCGCACCAGGTATCGGGCGGTCAGTTACAGCGCCTGATGACGGCAATGGCGCTGATTGGCGATCCCGACGTCGTGATCCTGGATGAGCCCACGACCGCGCTGGATGTCACCACGCAGGTGGAAGTGTTGAAGGCGTTTCGCCGCGTGGTGGTGCAGCGCGGCGTCACCGCGATTTACGTCAGTCACGATCTGGCCGTGGTGGCACAGATGGCTGACCGGATTCTGGTGCTGCTGCGCGGTAAAATGGCGGAGTATGGCAGTACTGCGCACCTGATTGGCGCGCCGCAGGCGGAATACACGCGACTGCTGATGGAAGCGGCACGGCATAAAGAGCGGCCCAGCAACTGGTGTCCGGCCGCCGCCGATATTCAGCCGCTGCTGGAAGTGCGCGATCTCAATGCCGGTTACGGCCCGCGTGACAGCGACGGCCAGCCGAAAATACGCATTCTGGAGGAGATTAACCTTAAGCTGTGGAAAGGGCAGGCGATTGGCATCATCGGCGAGTCAGGCTCCGGCAAAACGACGCTGGCTCATGCGATTGCCGGTCTCAACGCGCCAAGCCACGGGCATATCCTGTTTAACGGCCACTATATTGCCGGCGATATGCAGAAACGTCCTGACAATGAGCTGCGGCGCATTCAGTATGTATTCCAGATGGCAGATACCGCGCTGAATCCGGCCCATAGCGTTGAGCGCATCCTGTCGCGACCGCTGACGCTGTTTCATGGCCTGAGCGGGGCAGCCCGGCAGCAGCGACTTTATCAGCTGCTGGATCTGGTGCAGCTGCCGCGCAGCGTGCTGTGGCGGCGCCCCTGGGCGCTCTCCGGCGGTCAGAAGCAGCGCGTCAATCTGGCGCGTGCGCTGGCAGCTGAGCCGGATCTGATTTTGTGCGATGAAGTGACCTCGGCGCTGGATACTGTGGTCGCCGCCGCCGTCCTCGACTTAATCAGCGAACTGCGTCGCGAACTGGGGCTTTCCGTGATCTTCATCAGCCACGACATGCATGCGGTGCGCGCGGTGTGCGACGAAATTGTGGTGATGAAAAGCGGTCGCATCGTCACCCAGCTGACACGCAACGATTACGACAAGCCGACCAGCGAGTTGTATTTCGAGCGGCTGAAACGCGCGGTGCCGGAGCTGCGGCAGGGCTGGCTGGATGAACATGAAGAGATTTTAAAAGCGGAGTGAGTGGCCGCTGAGCCTTACGGGCAACTGAATTTATCCGTCTGCGCAGTACTGATGTGCAAGGCAGGCGGCGTGGGTCAGCGTACAGCGGCGATGTCGCCGTGCGCCAGACCCGATACTGACAACAGAGGTCATCTTGTTATGCCCGCACCGATTCGTTATGTACAGGACAGTGCTGACTTTCCCGATTCCGCCGATGTGGTGGTGATTGGCGCCGGTATCGCCGGTGCCGCCGCCACCTGGGAGCTGGCGAAGCAGGGAGTGAAGGTGGTGCTGATTGAAAAAGGGCTGGTTGGCGCTGAGCAGTCGAGCCGCAACTGGGGCTGGTGCCGCCAGCAAAACCGCGATGAGCGTGAATTGCCGCTGATTATCTATGCGCTGCAACGCTGGGGTGAGCTAAGTGAAGAAACCGGTGAAGAGCTGGGTTTCCGCCGCAGCGGGCTGGTCTACGCCACCCAGGAAGAGTCGGATATCGCGGCCTGGGATAAGTGGAACCAGATGGCGAAAGGCTATGGCATGCGCAGTTCGATTCTCACCGCAGAGCAGGCTAAAGCAATGACGCCCGGCAGCACCACAAACTGGCTGGGCGGTCTCTCGTCGCCGACCGATGGTCACGCCGAGCCGCGCCTGGCCGCACCGGGGCTGGTGGCGGGCGCGCAGAAAAAGGGTGCACTGCTGTTTCAGCAGTGCGCAGTCCGCGGGCTGGATATTGCGGCCGGACGGGTCAGCGGCGTCTGGACCGAGCGCGGTTTGATCAAAACCAGCCGGGTTATCTGTGCCGCCGGGGCCTGGACCTCCATGTTCTGCCGTCGTCACGGCATCGACCTGCCGCTGGGCAACGTGATTGGCACTGCCTTCCGCACGCAGCCTATTGAGCAGGCGATCGCCATGCCGCTCTACACACCGGGCTTTGCCTGTCGCCCACAAATGGATGGCAGCTATACCGTCTCAGTCTCAGGCCGCGGACGTCTTGAGCCGGGCGCTCAGGGGCTGCGCTATGCCCGTCAGTTCTATCCGACCTTTAAAAGCCGCCGCAAGAATCTGACCCTGAATCTCGGCCTGTCACCGTTCTTCAATGGCCCTGAAGCGATGGGGGGCTGGTCATTCGACCGCGAGTCGCCGTTTGAGCGGATGCGCATTCTCGATCCGGCAGCGGATGCAAAAATCGTGGAAGAGGGCCTGGCGGCAATGCGGCGTGAATATCCGGCGCTGGCGAATCTCCGGCTGGCGCAGTCGTGGGGCGGCATGATTGACAGCACCCCGGACGCGATTCCGGTGATCTCAACCGTGGCGAAACTGCCGGGGCTGGTGCTCTCGGCGGGTTACAGCGCCCACGGCTTCGGTATCGGACCCGGTGCCGGACGACTGGCTGCCGACCTGGCGACCGACGCCACACCCATCGTTGATCCTCAGCCGTACCGCTACAGCCGTCTGGTTGACGGCAGCGGACTTGAAACGCCAGGCATGATGTAAGGAGAACGCGAATGAGCCTGACCATACGCGCAATGACGCCAGATGATATTGAAACGTGTTTCACCTTAACCCAGGTGCTGAAATGGCCCCATCGCCGTGAAGACTGGCAGCTGGCGCTGCAGCTGGGCGAGGGCACGGTAATAGAAGAGCAGGGCAAACTGATTGGCAGCGCAGTACTCTGGCGCTGGGGTGACCATGCCGCCACGGTGGGACTGGTGATTATCGATAACCAGCAGCAGGGACGCGGCCTGGGCAAGCAGCTGATGCTGGCGCAGCTGGAAAAAGTGCCTGACGTTAACGTGCGTCTGCACGCCACCGAAATGGGCAAAGGGTTGTATGAAAAGCTCGGCTTTGTCAGCTGTGGTGAGATCCGCCAGCACCAGACGCGTGCCGTGACCACGCTGCCAGAGGTGGTGATCCCCGCGGGGCTGAAACTGCGCCCGGCGACGGCTGCCGATCATGGCATGCTGGTGACGCTGGATCAGCTGGCACACGGCATGCATCGCCCGGCGCTGATCGACCACCTGCTTCGCGACAGCCAGACAGTGATTTTAGAGGATGCGCAGCAGCAGATTCAGGGCTTCGCCAGCCTGCGCCGCTTTGGTCACGGCTGGGCAATTGGCCCGGTGATCGCAGCAAACTTTCCGGCCGCTCAGGCACTGGTCGCCTCGCTGATGCAGTCGCTACAGGGTGAATTTCTGCGCATCGATACCGACGCCGCGCTGCCGATGGCGGCCTGGCTTGAAAGTCTTGGTATTCCTCAGGTCGATGCGCCCACCACCATGGTGCGCGGCACGCCCTGGACGCCGCAGAGTATGCAGGCATTTGGACTGATGACGCAGGCGATGGCCTGATGCATATCGTCTATAAATCGGAGCCGGAACGAGGCCGGATCTGGCAGCGCTGGCTGGCCGAGCATGCGCCTGACATTCAGCTGCATCTCTGGCCGGAGACCGGTGATCCGGAGCAGGTTGAGGCGCTGGTCGCCTGGCAGCCACCCGAAGACATTCCGGCGCTGTTTCCCCGGCTGAAACTGCTGTTCTCGGTGGGGGCGGGTGCCGACCAGTTTGACTTCAGCGCGCTGCCGCCTGACCTGCCGGTGATCAGAATGATCGAGCCGGGCCTGACGCAGGGCATGGTGGAATATGTCACCTTCGCGGTGCTCGGTCTGCATCGCGACATGCCGCGCTATTTCCATCAGCAACGGCAGCAGCAGTGGCAGCCTCATGCAGCCATACCTGCCGGGCAGCGTCGGGTCGGCGTGATGGGGCTGGGCGAACTGGGGCAGGCCGCGTTAGCGCAGCTGGTGGCGCTGGGCTTTGACTGCGCAGGCTGGAGCCGCACACCGCGCGAGTGCCCCGGCGTGCGCTGCTGGTACGGCAATGATCAACTCGCTGACTTCCTGGCACACAGCGAGATTCTGGTCTGCCTGCTTCCGCTGACCGACACCACCCAGGGTTTACTGAATCAGTCGCTGTTCAGCCAGCTACCGCACGGCGCGGCGCTGGTGCAGGCCGGGCGCGGCCCGCAGCTGAATGATGATGATCTGCTGAGGGCACTGGAGAGCGGTCAGCTGCTTGCCGCCGTCGTTGACGTCACCGATCCGGAGCCGTTACCGCCGGGCCATCCCTTCTGGCACCATCCCGCCATCTGGCTGACGCCGCACATTGCCAGCCAGACGCAGAATGAGAGCGCCATTGCGGCCCTGCTGGAGAACCTGCGGCGCTACCAGCGTGGCGAGCCGCTGCACGGTGAGATTGACCGTTCGCGAGGATATTAAGATGGAACATTTAGTCGCACTGCGCCGCGACCTGCATGCGCACCCGGAACTGGGTTTTCAGGAGCAGCGCACCAGCGACATCGTGGCGAACTTCCTGCACCAGCTGGGCATTGAGGTGCATCGCGGCATCGGTAAAACCGGCGTGGTCGGGATACTGAAGAAGGGCAGCAGTGAACGCATGATTGGCCTGCGCGCCGACATGGATGCGCTGCCGATGCAGGACCAGAGCGGCACGGAATGGCAAAGTCAGGCAGAGCAGGTGAGTCATGCCTGTGGCCACGACGGCCATATGGTGATGCTGCTGGGTGCCGCTGAAAAACTGGCGCGGGACATCAGCTTTGACGGCAGCGTCTGCTTTATCTACCAGCCAGCCGAAGAGGGACTGGCGGGTGCAAAAGCGATGATCGACGACGGTCTGTTCAGCCGCTTTCCCTGTGAGGCGGTCTACGCCATTCACAACTGGCCGGAACTGCCGCTCGGTCAGGTAGAGACCCGCCCTGGCCCGATTATGGCAGCAGCCGACCGCTTTGATATCCGGGTGCTGGGTGGCGGCGGTCACGCCGCGCAGCCTCACCTGACGCGTGACACTTTGCTGGCGACCAGTGAACTGGTGGTACAGCTCAATACGCTGGTTTCACGCGCTTTGGATCCGTGCGAAACCGCGCTGCTTACCGTCACACGGATGCAGGGCGGCTTTTCACACAACATGATCCCGGCCGAGGCGAGTATCACCGGCACGGTGCGTACCTTCAGCCCGGCGGCGCAGGATACGATTGAAGCACGGCTGCGCCAGATGGCGGAGCACGTCACGGCGGCTCATGGGTTGCACGCAGAAGTGAGCTATCAGCGTTACTACCCGGCGACGATGAACAGCGCGACGGAAGCGCAGTTTTGCCTGGAGGCGCTGACGCAGGCAGGCATCCCGGCTGACACCGCGGCCAGACCCGCGCTCACCTCGGAAGATTTCGCTTTTATGCTGCAGGCGCGGCCCGGTGCCTATCTGTGGCTGGGATCGGCACCCTGCAAGCCATTGCACCATGCCGCATATGACTTCAACGATGCGCTGATCCCGTATGGCGTTAACGTTTTTGTCGCGCTGGTACGTCAGGCGCTGGCAGAGAAATTTCCCTGCTGAATGCAGCGGGATTTTGACAGGAAATGCCGCTGCCTGGGGAATTACGGCAGCGTGAGAAACCAGCGGGTTGCGATACTTGAGCCAACCGAACGTTACGTGGATGAGGGTTTAAAATGCAGAATGTCATGGCAGAGCAGCAAGCATACTCCGATAACAGCCTGTTACTGGATGCACGCGAGCAGAACGTGCCGCGCGGTGTAGTGACCGCCCATCCGCTGGTGATTGAACGCGCCAGAGGCAGTGAAGTGTGGGACGTTGAGGGCAATCGCTATCTCGACTTTGTTGGCGGCATCGGCGTGCTGAATGTCGGCCACAATCACCCGGCGGTAGTCAATGCGGTGACCCGCCAGCTTGGTCTGGTGTCACACGCCTGTTTTCAGGTGGTGGCCTATCCGGGCTACATTGAGCTGGCGCAGCGGCTGAACAAACTGGTGGGCGGCGATGAGGCGTACAAAAGTGTCTTCTTCACCAGCGGCGCGGAAGCGGTGGAAAATGCGGTGAAGATTGCCCGCTCTCACACCCAGCGCCCCGGCATTATCGCGTTTGATGGCGCGTTTCATGGCCGCACCCTGCTGGGCATTACCCTGACCGGCATGTCCGCGCCATACAAACAGAATTTTGGCCCGTTCCCCGGCGACATCTATCGTCTGCCCTTCCCGAATCCACTGCACGGCGTGACGGAAGCGGACTGTCTGAAGGCGCTGGATCAACTGTTCGCGGTGCAGATCCTGCCGGAGCGTGTGGCGGCGATTATCATCGAGCCGGTTCAGGGCGACGGCGGCTTCCTGCCCGCCGGACCAGCCTTTATGCAGGCGCTGCGTCGCATTACCAGCCAGCACGGCATTCTGCTGATTTGTGATGAAGTGCAGTCCGGCTTCGGACGTACCGGCACGATGTTTGCCTTCCAGCAACTGGGTATCAAACCGGATTTAATCACCCTGGCGAAAAGTCTGGGCGGCGGTCTGCCGATTTCCGGTGTGGTGGGACGGGCGGCGATCATGGATGCGCCCACGCCTGGCGGGTTAGGCGGCACCTACGGCGGCAACGCGCTGGGCTGTGCGGCAGCGCTGGCGGTGCTGGATCTGTTTGAACAGGAAAACCTGCTGCAGCGCTCCTGTCAGCTCGGCGAACAGCTCAATGCCCGTCTGCGACAGCTGGCGGATAAATATGCCTGCATCGGTGACGTGCGCGGCGTGGGCTTTATGCAGGCGGTGGAGATTCTCGATTTCGAAACCGGTCGTCCCGATGCGTCACTGACTCAGAAGATCCTCGACAGCGCCTGTCAGGAAGGCCTGCTGCTGATCAAGTGCGGCCTGCATCGCAACACCATCCGTTTCCTGGCACCGCTGGTCACCACCGACTCACAGCTGGAAGAGGCGCTGCATATTTTCGATATTGCGCTGGCCCGTGCCACCGGTCGGCTGGGTTAAGCCGCATTCCTCATTGATTTTGTTAGAGTAATTTGAAAATCTCCCGCTGGTATAACCACTGCGAAGCGCTGGCGCGTTTACGGTAAAGCATGTTATATCTTCGGGAGGTTCTGAACATTTGATTGAGCGCCTGGCCCAACAGGCTCTGACAATGAGGGGGGTGCTATGAACGGCTTAATGAAACTCGACCGCATCGACATCAACATCCTGGTGCAACTCCAGAAAGATGGCCGTATCAGCAACGTTAACCTCGCCGACGCCGTAGGCCTCTCGCCCAGCCCCTGTCTGCAACGGGTCAAACGTCTGGAACAGGCCGGTTTTATCACCGGTTATGAAGCGCACATTAATCTCACCCGCATCACCGATTCAGTAACCGTCTTTACCGAAGTCACCCTGTCCGGCCATCGCCGCGAAGACTTTATGAAATTTGAAAGTGCGATGCGCGACGTCGATGAACTGATGGAGTGCCATTTGATCACCGGCGGCTATGACTATCTGCTGCGCTTTATTACCCGCAGCATTGAACATTACCAGGAAGTGATTGAGAAGATGCTCGACGCGCAGATCGGCATCGATAAGTACTTCAGCTATATCGTCATCAAATCCCCCATCATGAAAAGCAGCGTGCCGTTACGATCGCTCATCGGCAAACATAACTCAGTCGAATTCGGCGTATAACGGGTGGTCGCCCCTCGCCACCTCCCCGGTGGAGAGGGCGGCCACACGCATTGTCTCTGTCTGCTGTTCACCACACCCGCCTTTGCTCACAGACCGGCTTCCTGCCCCTTTAACCTTTGCGATTTTTCCCTCAGCATAAAATTTTTTCCCTGCCCAAAAATCAGTCGCTCTGTCCGGTTTTGGCGCGTGCTAAGGCCTCAATCGTTGAGCGAACCCTTTTACACTGAATTCAACCGATACAAGGAGTTGTCATGGACTCATTACAGATTGCTGACCAGCAGTGGCAGCGCGATGCGTTCACTGTCTCTACCGATCGCCAGCGGCTCGATCTGGCCTGGATCCACATTCAGCTGGCGGAGAAGTCGTACTGGGCTAAAGGCCAGCCGGAAGCGAAAACCCGGCGGGCGATTGCCGGTTCGCTGCCGTTTGGCCTCTATCGCCAGCAGGCACAGATTGGCTTTGCCCGACTGATCACCGACTACACCCGCTTTGGCTGGCTGTGCGACGTGATGATTGATGAACACTGGCGTGGTCACGGGCTGGGCAGCTGGCTGGCGACCTGCGTCCGGGAACACCCGGAGCTGCAAACGGTGCATCGCTGGATGCTCTCGACCCAGGATGCGCATCAGATTTACCAGCGGCTCGGCTGGCGTGTGGTGCAACATCCCGAGACGCTGATGGAATTTCCCCCTTCCTGACACTGGAGTTAACCCGATATGCGATACCGCGTTGGCGTGGATATTGGTGGTTCCTTTACCGATTTCGCCGTGCTCGATCAGCAAACGAACCAGATCCACACCCTGAAGGTCCTGTCGCGACCGGACAAGCCTGGCAGCGAAATCTTAACCGGACTGGCGCAGTTTCAGCAGCAGCAGGGCATTGATCCCGCTGAAATTGGCTACTTCACTCACGGCACCACGGTAGGCATCAACGCGGTGATCCAGCGGCGCGGCGTGCGGCTGGCGCTGTTTGCCACCGAGGGCTTCTGCGATGTGCTGGAGCTGGCCCGGCTGAAAATCCCGCATATCCATGATCTTTTCTCACGGCGTGCCGCACCGCTGATTACCCGCGACAGGGTATTTGCTATCCGCGAACGCAGCGACGCGCAGGGCAACATACTGCAACCCGTGGATCGCCAGAGCGTGCTCGACGCTATCGAACAGGCACGCGCCGCCGGCTGTCAGGGCATCGTGGTCTCGCTGCTGCACAGTTATCGTAACCGGCACAATGAAGCGACGGTAAAAGCGATTATCGATGAGGTGGCGCCTGAACTGCTGACCTCCTGTTCCGCCGACATCTGGCCGATCATCCGCGAATATGAACGCACTATTACCGCCACCATCAACGCCTACGTGCAGCCGATGGTGATCCACTACCTGGAATCCTTTGAGCAGGCGCTGAAAAGGCTTGGCGTGAAGCCGCCGCCGCGCATTACTAAATCCAACGGCGGGGTGATGGGCGTTGACCAGGCGAAGCGCGAATGCGTGCAGATGGTGCTCTCCGGCACCGCCTCCGGCGTGATTGGTGCCAGCTATCTCGCCAGCACCTGCGGTTTTGACAAAATTCTCAGCCTGGATATCGGCGGCACCAGCGCCGACGTGGCGGTGATCATCGACGGCAAGGTGGCGCAGGGCAACGGCGAAATCATCGGAGATTTCCCGATCTTTATTCCTTCCGTCGCCGTGACCTCGGTGGGTCAGGGCGGCGGCTCGCTGGCGTGGATTGATGGGCAGGGCGTATTGCAGATGGGGCCGGACAGCGCCGGTTCGCTGCCGGGCCCGGTCTGCTTCCAGCGCGGCGGCACGCAGCCGACCGCCACCGATGCCTTTGCCGCCTGCGGCATGATGGGCCACGGCGCACTGGGTTATGACACGGTGACGGTGGATGTCGCCGCCGCCTGTGCGGCCTGGCAGCCGCTGGCGGATGCGCTCGCTATTTCGGTCGAAGAAACCGCCGAAACCGCTATCCAGCTGGCCATCTCCAGCATGTACAGCGACACCAGCGGCCTGCTGTCGCGCTTTGGCCTTGATCCCCGTGAATTCTGGTTCCTCGCCTTTGGCGGCGCGGGGCCGATGATGGGCTGTTTTCTCGCCCGCGAACTGAACATGAAAGGGGTGATCGTGCCGCTGACGCCGGGCGTGCTCTCCGCGCTGGGCGGGCTGGTGGCGGACATCCGCAACGACTTTATCCGCACGCTCTACGGCGATCTGACGCCTGGGCTGGCCGACACCTTAGCCAGTGAAGCCGAAGCCTTGCAGCAGCGCGCCTGCGGCTGGCTGGCGCAGGAGCACGGCAGCGACATGTCATACAGCCTGCAGTTCAGCGCGGATATGCGCTATCGCGGTCAGTCGTTTGAGATCGACGTGCCGCTGGAGGCGAGCTGGCTGACGCAGGCGGACTTCGCTGCGCTGCATGATGCCTTTGATCGCCAGCATCAACAGCTGTTTGGTCATTGTGACCCGCAGGCACCGGTGCAGTTGATCAACCTGCGGCTGGTCATCGCCTCGCCGACGCCGAAACCGGTGATCAACACACTTCCCCCCGCCACAGCACCCGTACCGGTGCTGAAACAGACCCGAGCCTGGATCGACGGCGGCTGGCATCAGGTCGATTTAGTGCTGCGTTCGATGCTGCGCGCCGGACATCAGCTCAGTGGGCCGGTCATCATCGCCCAGGACGACTGCACCACCTGCGTGCCGCCCGGCATGGGCGTCACGGTCGATTCATTCGGTAACCTGCTGATCACGGCGAACGAGGCATAACATGGCGATTGACGGACGTAACTTACAGATTCTGGCGAACTACTGCGCCGCTGCGGCCGATGCGATGGCCTTTACGCTGATGCGCACCGCGCACTCCACCTTTGTGAAAGAGACGGAAGATTTCTCCTGCCAGATCGTCAGCCGCAGCGGGCTGGCGTTTGCCTCGCCGCGCAGCTTTGGCGCGCCCTGGTACAGCGGCATCGACTATGCGCCGGTGCTGGCGCTGATAGAGGAGTATGCCGAGGGCGACATCTGCATCACCAACGACGCCTACGCCGGCAACGTGGCGACTCACTCGCCCGATATCCACATCTGGAAGCCGGTGTTCCATCAGGGCGAAATCGTCTGCTTCGTGGTGGGTCACATTCATAACACTGACGTCGGCGGCGCAGTGCCTGCCTCGCTGTCGCGCTCGCTGACCGATGTCGTGCAGGAGGGGATCCGCATCCCGCCGCTGAAGATCATGCAACAGGGGCAGCTCAATGAAGAGGTCGCCAGTATTATGCGGCTCAACGTACGGGTGCCAGAACAGAACTGGGGCGACTTCAAGGCGCAGCTGGCGTCGGTGAACGTGGGCGAGCGCAAAATCCACGACATTATTGCCCGCTTTGGCATCGATGATTTTTTGCAGGGCATTGAGGGCATTCTCGATTACGCCGAAGCGCAGGCGCGCAGCATTATCAGCACCATTCCCGACGGGGAATATTTTTATGCCGACTACGCCGATGAAGATGGCGAGGGCGGCTATCCCTGTCGCATCGCCATTACGCTGCGGGTGCAGGGCGATCGGCTGGAGCTGGACTACACCGGCAGCGACCCGCAGCTGGCGTCGTCGCTGAACATGCCGACCGGCGGGCGCGAGCGGCATCCGCTGGCGCTGGTGGGCGTTACCTATGTGCTCTCCACCCTTGATCGTTCACTGCTGCTCAACGCCGGTACGCTGCGGCCGACCCGGGCAATTCTGCCGCCTGGCACGGTGATGAACTGCGAAGCGCCCGCAGCGGTAGGGATGCGCTCGCTGACCTGTGCGCTGTCGCAGATTGCGACGATTGGCGTCTTCTCGCTGGCGATGCCGGACCGCCTGCCTGCGAATTCACCGGGCGGCAACTCGATCATGAACATCCGCACTCAGACGCACAACCGCAGTGTGGTCGCCTCACTGGGGCCCGTGGGCGGTGGCGCGGGCGGCACGCCGCGTCATGACGGACCCGACGGTTCCGGCGGCCTGTCAGCTTTCCTGAAAAATACCCCGATTGAGATCAACGAAGCGGAAGTGCAGATTCGCTTCCATCGCTACGGACTGGCGCAGGACAGCGCTGGCGCCGGTCGCTATCGCGGCGGCTTAGCCACCGAAATGGCGTTCGAGATTTTCTCGCCCAACACCACCATTACCGCGCGCAACCGTAACCGGTCAGTGTTTGCCTCGGCGGGTGTAGTGGGCGGGCAGAGCGGCGCGCTGTCGACCTTCCGTACCCGGCGCAACGGTGAAGTTATTAATCACGGTAACACCGATGTCATCCACTGCCAGCCGGGTGATGTGGTCGACGTGCGCGGACCCGGCGCGGGCGGTTACGGCCTGCCATCGCAGCGCGATAGTGAGGCAGTCATGCAGGATGTGCGCTGTGGCTATCTCAGCGTGGCGGCGGCCAGGGCGCAGTATGGCGTGGTGGTGACAGATAACCGCGTGGATCGGGAAGCCACAGAACGCCTGCGTGCCGACCTGCCACGGCATCCCGCGCACCATTTTGAGCACGGCGAAGCACGCCAGCGCTTCGAAACGCTCTGGACGCCACAGCGTTATCAGTTGCTGACCACTTTTCTGGCCAGCGCGCCGGTGAGCTGGCGTCACTTCCTG
Organism: Pantoea sp. S62; assembly: GCF_016658625.1. Classification (NCBI taxonomy): domain Bacteria; kingdom Pseudomonadati; phylum Pseudomonadota; class Gammaproteobacteria; order Enterobacterales; family Erwiniaceae; genus Pantoea; species Pantoea sp. S62. Next base: position 23,706 of record NZ_JACVVI010000022.1, read on the forward strand.
AAAACCCAGGTATTCCGGGCGGTGGAAGAGACAGGCGAAACGGCGGATATGAATCAAATATTCAGTGATTTACGTCAGCGATACCCGGCAATGGCGAACAGTTAACGGCGATGGCTCATCGTCTACTACGCTTTAAGTCTGTAAGGACAACGAGGGGAAACGCAACGATGAGCATGAAAACCAGTGATTTTTTTGTCCAGCGCCTGAAAGAGTGGGGCGTCACACGCATTTACGGCTACCCGGGAGACGGGATTAACGGCGTGCTGGGGGCGATTCAGCGCGCGAATGCCAAAGGCGACGGCATCGAATTTATTCAGGTGCGCCATGAAGAGATGGCGGCCTTTATGGCGGCCGGACACGCGAAATTTACCGGCGAGCTGGGCGTCTGCCTGTCAACTGGCGGACCGGGTGCAACCCACCTGCTGACCGGACTCTATGACGCCAAAATGGACCATGCCCCGGTGCTGGCGATTGCCGGACAGGCAGAAGCGACCGCGCGCGGTGCCAGCTATCAGCAGGAGATGAACCTGGATCGCATCTTCTCGGACGTCGCCAACTTCGTTCAGGAAGCCTCGACCACGACGCAGGTGCGTCATCTGCTGGATCGCGGCGTGCGCATCGCCAAGGCGCAAAACGGCGTAGCGGTGATCATCATCCCTAAAGATATTCAGGATGAAGAGTGGCAGCCGCCGCAGCATCTGCACGGCTTTACCCATTCCGGCAGCGGCTATCAGCGTCCTAAAGTCATTCCTTACGAAGCGGACCTGCAACGCGCCGCCGAGGTGCTTAACGCCGGTAAAAAAGTGGCGATTCTGATTGGCGCAGGCGCACGCGACGCCGCCGTTGAGGTGGTGCAGGTCGCCAATGTGCTGGGTGCAGGCGTGGCGAAAGCGCTGCTTGGCAAAGATGTGCTGCCGGACGATGCGCCTTTTGTTACCGGCTCGATTGGCCTGCTCGGTACCAAACCTTCATCCGATTTAATGCAGAACTGTGACACGCTGCTGATGATCGGCAGCGGCTTCCCGTGGACGGAATTTCTGCCGGAAGAGGGCAAGGCGCGTGCGGTTCAGATAGACATCGATCCCGCTATGCTTGGCCTGCGCTATCCCAGCGAAGTCAATCTGCATGGCGATGCGGCTGAAACCCTGCGTGCGCTACTGCCGCTGCTCACCCACAAAGAGGATCGCAGCTGGCAGGAGGATATCGCGGTTCAGGTGCGTGACTGGTGGACGCTGATGGAAGAGCGCGCCATGGCACCCGCTAATCCGGTCAATCCGCAGCGGGTGGTGTGGGAGATGTCACCTCAGTTGCCGGACAACGCGATTGTCACGTCGGATTCCGGCTCCTGCGCCAACTGGTTCGCCCGCGACTATCGGGTGAAACAGGGTCAGCGTGCCTCGCTCTCCGGCGGCCTGGCCTGTATGGGCGCGGCGGTGCCTTACGCGATTGCGGCGAAATTTGCTCACCCGGAGAAACCGGTGGTAGCGCTGGTGGGTGACGGCGCGATGCAGATGAACAACATGGCCGAGCTGATCACCATCCAGAAATACTGGCAGCAGTGGACCGATCCGCGCCTGATCGTCTGCGTGTTCAATAACCAGGATCTTAATCAGGTCACCTGGGAGCAGCGCGTGATGGAGGGTAATCCGCGCTTCGACGCCTCGCAGCAGTTGCCGGACGTGAAGTATGCCGAGTTTGCGCAGTCGCTGGGGATGGTCGGAATTTTTGTCGATAACCCGGACGATCTGGCCGGTGCCTGGCAGCGTGCGCTCAGTGCCGATCGCCCTGTCTTGCTGGAGGTGAAAACCGATCCGGAGGTCGCGCCGTTACCGCCGCACATCACCCTTAAGCAGGCAAAAGCCTTTATGGCGTCGATGGTGAAGGGCGATCGCGGGGCCGCGCAGATCATCAGCGACACCGCCAGTCAGCTGTTTCATAAAAAGCATTAAGGGCTAAGTGAGGCGGTCGCGCCTCGCTAACCTTGATCCCCGGATGCACTCGCGTCCGGGTCTTAAACCACATCATCAAACTTATCGGGAGTCTTAACATGACTGCTCATTCCAGCCCTGTCTGGTTAATCTCGGGATGTTCGACCGGTTTTGGTCGTGAACTGGCGCAGCAGACCATCGCGCGTGGTTTTAAGGTCGTCGTGACGGCGCGTGATACGTCGTCGATTGCCGATCTGGTTGAAGGACACGACAACGCGCTGGCGGTGGCGCTGGATGTGACCCGTCAGGCGAGCATCGACCAGGCCGTCAGCGCGGCACTGGACGCGTTCGGCACCATTGATGTGCTGGTAAACAACGCCGGTTACGGCTATCAGAGTTCGGTGGAAGAGGGTGTGGAAAGTGAAATCCGCGCCCAGTTTGATGCCAACGTTTTTGGCCTGTTCGCCCTGACGCGCGCCGTACTGCCTGCGATGCGCAAGGCGCGCAGCGGTCATGTCATCAACATTACCTCCGTGGCAGGCCTGATTGGCTTTGCCAGCTCAGGCTACTACTCTGCCAGCAAACATGCGGTGGAAGGCTGGTCCGATTCACTGGCGCTGGAAGCGGGGCCGCTGGGCATTCACGTGACCTGCGTAGAGCCCGGTCCGTTCCGCACCGACTGGGCCGGACGCTCACTGCATCAGACGCCGAGTAAATTGCCGGAATATGCAGAGACCGCGGCTGCGCGGATGAAAGCGACGTCCGAATACAGCGGTACTCAGAAAGGCGATCCGGCACGGGCCGCCACGGCAATGATCGCCATCACCGAACATGACAACCCGCCACGCCATCTGGTGATGGGGGCCTGGGGCCATGACGCCGTGACCAGCAAGCTCAAAGAGCGCCTGGCTGAGATCGAAGCGTGGAAACAGACGTCAGTGGAGACGGATTTTCCGGAATAGAGGTGAGTGCTCTGTGGGTGGCGGGAAGCCGTTAAAATACGAAAGGCCCGTTTATCGGGCCTTTAAGCGCTAATCGAGTGCCTTAGCTTCCTGCGTTTCACGCGCATTCAGATCTTTCAGCTTGCGGCGCAACAGGGCAGATGAGGAACGTTTTCTCGCCTGAGCTAACTGGGCTTTAATGGCGGGCAGATCGGGCCGGGCCAGCCACTCAGCAATCAAAAGTGCCCTTAACTCCTTATATCGGGTTTCAACCGGAGCCAAAGGGGTTGTTTCATCGTGTGTATCATAAAACGACATAGCAAGCTCTCCCTGTAATCACTACTTTATAAGCCTGGAAACAGTCCGGGATTAAAGGTTGCGGCTCTTTCTTTGGCAACCCTGTTCGGCGATTTTAACGTAGTTCATTTTTTAAGCCAGGCATGGCGTCATAAATCTCTTCAAGGGGAGTCGGACGATTGCGTTCAGCGATCTCTCCCGACGCAGGCTGGAAAACAAAACCGCCGATAGAGAAGCTTTCATGGTGTGCCATTAACGCAAGTACTACGCTTTTTAAAACGACTGCACTACCTAATCCGGGAATGCTGATGTGGCGAAAATCGCCCATGCAATCCATACCATCGAACACGTCAAAACAGACCTCAGCCAGGCCATTAACCGGAAAGGAGATACCTGTTGGCATTCGGTATCCAATGCGGGTAAAGGTCTGTTCATCCATCAGCTTACCCACGATGACGGTGTGATTCTCATTACCGACAACAAATGCGTAGCTGTAATGAATGCGCCGATCATAAAAAATCTTTTTCGCCTGATTTCGTAGTTTTCGAGATAAATAATTAAATGAGCGCCTCCCACCTTCTTAAGCTCATGACGAGAGCGGTAGCTTCTCTGTCGCCATAGTTGTTCACTGGACACTGTCTTTCTAATTGAAAAATAAAGGATTATGAAATGAACAATATGAGCAATTTATCTGGCAGGTTACACTATGCATCGCGTTTAAAACGTAAGGATTGCTCAGATGACATTGAATATACGTAAGGCTTATTTAGCGGATTCAATCTTACTTCAAAAGCTGGGTTTTGAAATCTACAGCACTCACTTCACGCATCTGTGGGTATCGCAGTCAGAAATGAATGATTATCTGGTGCGTGAATTCTCCGTGCCATCACTGGTGACAAGCCTGTCAGATCCAGAAGTATGCTGGTACCTGGCAGAAACCGATCAGCCCGTTGGTTTTGTCAAAGTCACATGGACAGATAAAATTCCGGATACAGAAATGTCAGGCATGCTACTGAACAAGTTGTATCTGGCCTCGGGTGCTACAGGTCAAAATTATGGGAAACAGATATTCGAACATATTCTCAGTCTTGCCCGGCAACGCGGTAAAGGATTTTTGTGGTTAGAAGTGCTTGAGTGTAATGATCGTGCCCGTAAGTTTTATGAAAATCTGGGATTCAATTATATCAAAGACACAATATTACAGACTGCTTCACAGCAGAGCCTGCTCCACGTAATGGGTATGAACATCTGAATCCCTGACAGCCATCGGGATGATGCGACCCGCACGATCAGTGAATGGGCTGAAACGTCCAATGCCTTTTCCCGGATTAAACTCCGCAGCGCCATACTGCGACCAGTGAATGCGGTCAATCGTTTTACCTTTCGGCCAGGTGACCAGAGAGACAGACAAATCATCATCTTTGCCGGGTGTTTTGATCTTTTAGCCATGAACCGGACCGTCCTTTGCCCGCTGTGCCGCCTCCAGTACTTTTGCCGGTTCCGACGTTATCAGATTCTTAGGTTTTTCATTACCGAGCCAGCTATTTGGTGTGCCAAACCATACGGCCAGGGTCCATGGTGTTTTTGATTCTCCAAACAGCGCGATAATTTTTTTCATCAGCGGCAACGGCTGCCCGCCAACATCCACCCCATAGGCCGGATAAAGATCCCTGCCTTCGGAGGAAAGTGCAAAAATCTTACCGGCTCGCTTCCACCGGTTAGGTAATCCACTGGGATTTTTCACACTGGCACTGCTACCAGCACGGCGTGAAACTTCCTGCGCAGGCAACCACTCGCTGTCGTCCAGAATATGCTTCCTGAGTTGTTCCAGCTTTGTAGTGTTACTCACTGTGACCGGCGGCCTGGTCTGTTCTGCTGTCGCCATTTCCCCAGCGCTGAAAGATGACTTACCGTGACTGGCGAGCGGACTGATGCCTGATACCGCCAGGAACGCGGCATCCAGTGCGATTTTAAAGGCGGCTTCATCCACAGCTTCGGGACGCTTCACCACATAGTATTGCGCTGGCTCATCATTGCAGTGCGGGACTGATACTGTGATCTCTGCTTGTCCATCCTGGGAGCGGGAAGAGGAAATACTGCCTGCCGGCACGGGTATGACGTCGAAGCCAGTGGTTTTATCAGACCTGATCATGATTTTACTCCTGCTGGCAAAATGCAAATATCGAATATCAACAATATATCGTATATAGCGAGAGTCCTCCACGTAAACTGATCAAAAACCACCCAGCAACAGACTGAGCTTTGGCATGACAAGCGCTGAGGAACTGCTCGCCCCCTTATCGCGCAGCCCTGCGCCATCATCGTGCTGAAAAAATAAACAGCCACCCATCCCTGACATCATAAGAATTCGATCTTGTATCCCAGGCCGTATTCCATCTGGCATCCCTGTCTCAGACCGCTGGCGTCCCGGCTATCTGGCACGCTTCATGCACTCGCTGACAGGTACAATTCTGGCGAGGTTACTCATGTTTGACTCCTTATTAGACGAAGATGCCACCACGATGGCCGCACTGGTCCGCAGCGGGGAAGTCTCGGCCTGCGAGCTGACCGGGGCAGCGCTGGCACGGATGGAACGGCGGGAACCGGTGATACAGGCCTTTTGTACGCCGACACCGGAACTGGCGCTGGCACAGGCCAGAGAAGTGGATGCCCGACGGGCGCGTGGAGAAACGCTGGGCGCGCTGGCGGGCGTGCCGCTGGCGGTGAAAGATTTAATCTGCACCGCTAATGTCCGAACCACCTCCGGTTCGGCGGCGTACAAAGATTTCGTACCGGAAGATGACGACATCACGGTGGAGCGATTGCTGGCCGCCGACGCCATCCTGCTGGGCAAAACCACTGCGCCGGAGTTTGGCTATAGCGGCGTCGGACACAATCCGCTGTTCCCGTCGCCGCGCAATCCCTGGGATCTGGCGATGACGCCCGGCGGTTCCAGCGCCGGCTCCGGCGCGGCAATAGCGGCGCGACTCTGCCCGATTGCACTGGGCAGCGACGGCGGCGGCTCGGTACGTATTCCGGCAGCGCACTGCGGCATTTTTGGCTTTAAGGCGTCAATGGGCAGGGTGCCGTTGTGGCCCGGCTGTCGTGATGAACGTTATCCCGGCGTGTCGAGCTGGGAGTCGCTGGAACACATCGGGCCGATGACGCGCAGCGTGTGTGATGCCGCGCTGATGATGTCGCTGATGGCGGGACCAGATATGCGTGACCGCCACTCCATCCCCTGCAGCGACGTTGACTGGCTGGGTGCACCAGAGCATCTGTCCGGCAAACTGCGCATCGCCTTCAGCGCGGACTTTGGTTATGTGGCGGTTGACCCGGAGGTGCGGGCGGTGGTCAGCGCGGCGGTGCAACGCTTTGCCGCTGAAATCGGTGCGGAGCTGGAACTGGCCGATCCCGGTTTCCCGGATCCGGCTGCCGCCTTTGGCGCGCTGGTGGCGATGGAGAGCGATCTTACCGGCATGCGCCAGATGATGGCGGAGCAGGGCAGCGCGATGTCGCCGCATCTGGTCGCCATGCTGCAGCGCGACTGGCGGGCGGAAAACTTTACCGATGCCATCGCCACCCGCAAAGCGGTCAGCAACAGCCTGTGGCGCTTTATGCAGCGCTTTGATCTGCTGATCACGCCGACGCTGGCAGTGCCGCCATTTCCGTTGGGGATGCAGGGACCGGAGATCATCGATGGCCGTATGGTCCGCAACGATCACTGGCTCTCGTTCTGTTACCCGTTCAACTTCACCGGACAGCCCGCCGCGTCCGTGCCCGCCGGTTTTACCGCCAGCGGCCTGCCCGTCGGGATGCAGATTGTCGGACGTCATCTTGATGATGCGTTAGTGCTGGCTGCCAGTGCCGCTTTCGAGCGCATTCAGCCGTGGAATCACCTTCAACCCGGAATCGCCCAATGAAAACATCTGATACACCTGCGCTGGAGCAGGAGTTTGAACATGAGCCGGTACCGCTGTCGCATCGTCATTCCACCCGCTCCGTCTCGGCGGTCTGGTTTGGATTCCCGATGATCCTCACCAACGCGCTTTTTGGCGGCATCATCACCTGGCATCTGGGCTTCTGGCCCGCGCTAATCGCCATTATGCTGGGCAACCTGGTGCTGTTCGCCTATGTCGGTGCGCTGAGCTGGTTCGCCGGTAACACCGGGATGAACTTTGCTTTACAGGCCAGACGCACCTTTGGCAGCAAAGGCTACATTCTGGTCTCGGGTTTTCTCTCGACGGTGGTGATCGGCTGGTATGCTTTCCAGACGGGTCTTACCGGTACGGTCATTAACCAGACCTTTGGCTGGAATGCGCTGGCGGTGACGGCTTTTGCCATGATCCTCTATACCGGTATCACGTTCCTGGGCGTGCGGGCACTGTCGGTGCTGGGGATGATTGCCGCGCCGCTGTTTGTGGTGCTGGGGATAGTAGCGCTATGGCTGATCGGCAAACAGCACGACTTCTCCATCGTGACGCAGTGGAAGGGCAGCGCCAGCGCCGCCGGTGCGATGAGCATGGGCACCGCTGTCACTATGGTGGTGGCCGGCTTTGCCGACTCCGGCACCATGACCGCTGACTTTACCCGCTGGTCGAAGAATGGCCGCTCGGCGGTGATCGCCGCGTTCTCTGCGTTCCCGGTCGCCAATGTGATCTCCTATCTGTTCGGCGTGGTGATTGTGGCGGTGGGCGCGGCGGTTGATCCGCTGACCAACGGCGGGAACTTCCTGCCGATGCTGATGGGACATAGCGCCTTCCTGTCGGTGGTGGCCTGTCTGTTTGTCTTTATCAACCTGGGATCGGTCTGCACCCACTGTCTCTACAACGGCGCGGTGGGTTTCAGTCATCTGTTCAGCAGCAAAATGCGACTCTGGACGCTGATCCTCGGTGCCATTGGCGGTGTGCTGGCACTGGCTGGCGTCTGGTCTTACTTCCTGGAGTGGCTCAGCCTGCTGGGGATTGTGGTGCCACCGTTTGGTGCGGTGATGATTGTGGACTTGATTTTCATGGCGCGCATCAGCGAGCAGCGTCCGGCGCAGCGTTTCCGTGGCACCGCGTTTGCCGCCTGGGCGATTGGCAGCCTGTGTGCGGTCATCGCCCATGTGGCTTTCCCGCAGTTTGGCGAAGCGGTAATCGGTCTGGTGACCGCCGCCATCAGCTACACCCTGATCACTAAAATGCGCATGCCGCACCCGGTAATGGAGAACAGCAATGCCCGATTACAGCGTTAATTCGACCCCCTACGCCTGGCCGTTTGACGGCAGCTTTACCCCGGCTGACACGGCGCTGATCGTGATTGATATGCAGACCGATTTCTGTGGCGTCGGCGGCTATGTCGACAGCATGGGCTATGACGTGAGCCTGACCCGCGCGCCTATCGCCCCACTGCAACAGATGCTGGCGGCGATGCGCGTCCGGCAGTTTCCGATTATTCATACCCGTGAAGGGCACCGGCCCGACCTCAGCGATCTGCCCGCTAACAAACGCTGGCGCTCGCGACGGATGAACGCCGGGATAGGCGATGTGGGACCCTGTGGCCGTATTCTGGTGCGCGGGGAACCAGGCTGGGAGATTATCCCGGAGCTGGCTCCGTTGCCGGAGGAAGTGGTGATTGATAAACCGGGGAAGGGATCGTTTTACGCCACCGATCTGGAGCTGATTCTGCGCAGTCGCGGTATCCGTAACCTGATCCTTACCGGCATTACCACCGACGTCTGCGTCCACACCACGCTGCGCGAAGCCAACGATCGCGGCTTTGAATGCCTGGTGCTCGCCGATTGCTGTGCCGCAACGGAGCGGCGTCATCATGAGGCGGCGCTGAGCATGATCCATATGCAGGGCGGCATCTTTGGCGCGGTCGCTACGTCGGCCGCGCTGCTGGATAGCCTGGGCGTGTAGCGTATTGCATCCCATAGCAAGAGGTGCTGCCCTGATTCTCAGGATGATTCCGCATAGCCTGAGCGCCGTTATCCGCTCAGGCTATGCGCAGCACTATTCCCGCTGCGTCTCCTCTGGCGCAGGTAATGTCATCAGCGCGGCGAGCTGATCGGCGGGCACTGCCTGACTGAACAGATAGCCCTGTAACTGATTACAGCCTGCATCTGCCAGTGCAGACATCTGCCCTGCGGTCTCCACACCTTCTGCCGTCACCATCAGGCCCATGGCGTGACCCAGTTTCACCACGGACTCGACAATCGCCACGGAATTTTCCGCCACGCCCAGCGACTGGGTGAACGAGCGGTCGATTTTGATTTTGTCCACCGGGAAGGTGCTGAGGTAGTTGAGGCTGGAGTAGCCGGTACCGAAGTCATCCAGCGCGATGCGGAAGCCCGCCTCACGCAGCGACACAATAATCTCGCGTGCTTCGCGTTCATCCTCGATTAACACGCCTTCGGTGATTTCCAGCTCCAGCCGCTTTGGGTCACCGCCGTGCTGGCTGACAATCGTCATCACATGGTCAACAAAGCCGGTAGAGCGGAACTGCACGGGCGAGACATTGACCGCCACCAGCAAATCGGGAAAGCGCTGCTGAGTGGCACAGGCTTCAGCCAGCACCCATTCGCCCAGCGGGATAATCAGGCCGGTCTCTTCGGCAATCGCGATAAATTCACCGGGTGCGATCAGGCCGCGTGTCGGGTGATGCCAGCGCAGCAGCGCCTCGATGCCGACCATCTGCTGACCGCCAACGTCCATCAGGGGCTGATACCACACTTCCAGTCCCTGTCGGGATTGCAGTGCCGTACGCAGATCGGCGGCAATGGTCTGCCGCGTCTGCACTGACTCATCCATCGCCCGTTCAAACTGACGAAACCGGCCACGTCCGCCACTTTTGGCTTCATACAGCGCAATATCGGCTTTGCGCATCAGCTCCAGCCGATCGATGCCGTCTTTAGGTGCCAGCGCCAGTCCGATACTGGCCCCGCTCCAGACATCGCTGCCGAACAGGGTAAACGGCTGAGCCAGCTCGTCAATCATGCGCTGCGCCAGGCTGTTCACCTGACCGATGTTATCGACCTCCGGCATCACCACGATAAATTCATCGCCGCCGATGCGTCCCACGGTATCGCTGGCACGCACGATACGGTTCAGGCGCTGTGCTACGGCGATAATCAGCTCATCGCCAGCATGATGACCATGGGTATCGTTGACGGCTTTAAAGCGGTCGAGGTCGATCAGCAGCAGCGCCACCCGCTGATCGTTGCGCGTCGCCAGGGCCAGCGCCTGGGTCAGCCGGTCTTCCACCAGCGCGCGGTTCGGCAGTCCGGTCAGCACATCATGAAATGCCAGATGCTGCGCCTGCGCTTCTGACGCGCCAAGCCGGAGCATCGATTGCGAGAGGTTAACCGATGAGTTCCAGAGTCGCCGCACCATATACAGGCAGAGCAGCGATATCGCCAGCACCGCCAGCCCGGTAGACGGCCCGATAGTACGCAGCATCTGCGCGCCCGGACGGGAGGGGATCCAGTTGAGATAGCCGACCGGCTCGCCCGCCTGGGCGATCAGCAGATAGCGCGCGCTGGTGCCGGACTGAGACGAACCGTCGGAGAAGTGCAGTCCCTCCAGCTGATTGCGCTCCGCCAGGCTAGCCAGATAACCGTCATCGAGAAATTTCAGGCTCACCAGCCGGAAGCGCGGCAGGTCATCGCTATCCCGCTGGATGTTACCCACGGCAAGTGCCGCAGCACGCTGGGTGATACGGGCATAATCGGCGTTATCCTGGCGCCTGGGATCCTGGATCAACGTGTTTTGCAGCACATCACCAATCAGCGGATCACTCTCTGCTGCGGAGACGGTCTGGCCTTCACGCCAGACTCTGACGATCTGGTTTTGCGCATCCAGCACCATAATCAGCTGATGACCGAACATCTCATAGAGCCACTGCCCGATGTTCTCATCCAGCCACCTGTCGCTGTTGCCCTCTGCCAGATGCTCCTCAAAGGGACGCCAGCGTGACAGGCTATGCAACTGGCGCAGATGCTCATTCAGACTTTGCGAAAAAGAGGCCTCAATCATCCGCTGTTGCTGATGCCGGGCCTCAGTATTGGTCAGTGATGTGCCAATAAACAGTGCCGTACCTGCACCGGCAAATGTCAGCACAAGGATAGCCACCAGCGGCACCAGCACTTCACGCAAGAAACTGCGGCGAAAATCAGAGGAAAGTTTAAGGGTGTTAATCATATTGTTGTTTTTCTCTGCAGCAGGGGAACAGCTTAAAAATTAGCAGATAGCAACTGATCGTCCATGAAAAGCGTGATGGATAGTGAACAGGCGAGCGTTTTTCTGTTAACGGGTGGCCGGGGAACGCTGACAGTCAGGAAAAGAAAGTGAGCGCGTTTTATCAGTTATTTTAATGAGGATGGCAGTCATGCCATTGGCATTCAGGTCAGGATTGTACATCCTGACCTGATGCGGTAAGGCTGAAGGCCTCAGCAATCCCATCACCGCGCATTTCCTGCCAACTTCGCTGCTATGGTTCATACTCATGAGCGCTGATTGTGTTACAGACGGATAACCGTGCAGACAACGGTTACTGAGTGGGTCACTTATCTGACAGCTTTAGCCTGTCAGCTAACAAAAAGGGAAAATAATGCCATTGTTATTCGGTGAGTTATCTGGTTTCCCGTCATGGGTGCCTGTTGTATTACTCGTCTCGCTTTCATTTGTGCTGGGTTTTCTGGCTCGCCTTATCCTGCTCGCGTTTATCCGCTACTGGCAGGGCCGTGACAGAAAACTATTCAAATCCCTGGAAAAGCACCTCAGCGGTTCGATGTTCTTTTTCGTGCCGTTATTAATGATCAATGTCGGGATTAACTACATTGATTTTCATCCTGACTCACTCGATCTCATCACCAATATCATCAACGTCTTTATTATCATGTCATTCTGCTCGGTCTTAATCCGGCTGACCAACGTGGCGCAGGATATGCTTTATATCCGCTATGATATTAATATTTCCAATAACCTGCGCGCGCGAAAAATCCGCACCCAGATTATCTATGTTAAGAAAGTTGTTATTGTCATCCTGGTGCTGTTCTGCGTTTCGCTGATTCTGCTGAGTTTCCCCGGCGTGCGTAAATTCGGCACTACCATTCTGGCCGGTGCCGGTGTCGCCGGTATCATTATCGGTTTTGCCTTACAGAAGTCGCTGGTTAACCTGTTTGCCGGTATTCAGATTGCCTTTACCCAGCCCATCAAGATTGATGATGCGGTGGTGGTGGAAAAAGAGTGGGGATGGATTGAGGAGATCAACCTGACTTATGTGGTGGTGCGCATCTGGGATCTGCGTCGTCTGGTGCTGCCGATTACCTATTTCACCGAGAATCCGTTTCAGAACTGGACGCGCAACAACGCCCAGATTTTAGGCTCGGTGTTTCTCTACGTGGATTACTCGATGCCGCTGGAGCCACTGCGCAAGCATTTCGAGAAGGTGTTGAGTGAAACCAAACTCTGGGATCAGGAAACCTCAGTGCTTCAGGTAACCGACACCACCGAGAAAACCATGACCATCAGGATGCTGATGACTGCCCAGAACTCGCCGATCGCCTTTGATTTACGCTGTTATGTGCGTGAGAAGATGATTGAGTTTATTCAGCAGAATTACCCGGAAAGCCTGCCACAGGTGAGAGCGTCGCTGACGGATAGCGGGTCGGAGAAGGTTGGGAGAGCAGTAGTGGAATAGTCTTTTTGAGGAGTATGAGTGGGGAGTGAGTAATAGTCTCAGAGGTGTGTAAGTATCCTGATGGCTATTGCTCCGTTGTCTTTCAGGGGAGATGAAGCATTGGTATGTATGTCCGCTTTGTGTCAGTAGCAGACGTCGTTAACAGCGTGATGGGTTCATTGATAGCGAGTTTGACATCCAGTGAAAACCTTACAGGAGAAAGGATTGTCAGAAAAATTTATAAACTGCGCGTTTAAGGCACGTTGGGAGAAATCCGGATTTTCGTAGTGGGCTATCAATTAAAGGCTGTCTGTCGGCGCCATCGTTGGTGCAGCATGCCTCTGACAGGATGATTAAAGCATTCTTATTAAGAGGTCCTTAACTTTCCCAGCTCATGAGTGTCCTGTTCTTATGGAGTTTTGCGCCGGAACCCCATATGATTGATTAATAATGGTCAAGTAAAGGACGCTCTGATGCAACTCATAAAAACTGAATATGCCCTTAATTCCGGTTATCCGATTGTCAGGCGCACGCTGGAAGACAAAAAGAAATTAGTAAAACAGCCAGGTTTCGGTCCTGAGTCCTGCTGTGCAGTAGTCGAGTACAGGCTCCGGGGTAACATTCGCTATGCGTTTGGAAACAGTCAGATGCATGTAAGCATGCCGCCAGGCATTTATACCCATAACTGGGTCAAACTGCATGGTGAAATGGCCGCACTGGTTGCCGCGATAAACCGCATAGAACGCTTTTCCACGGATGATGTCATACCCATCACGGGTGCCTATATTGAATTGCGGCCCTGTGAGGCCAACTGCCTGCAGGCACTGCATAATATTCTGCCTGAGGACGCTAACGTCTATTACTCTTTTGACCACCCCACTCAGCTTGACGAATGGAAATTACGTGCCCACGAGCTTTGTCACGTTTGAAATATTTCACCACACCCTTTTCCCGGATAAATTAAAAAGAATATCCCTAAAAATTCAGGTGATGGGATGCATGAATGGAAACGCAGACTTTCCCTTAAACGTTACCCCGCGGATTACTCTCAGCGTAAATTTCACTGCGTTCATCTCCGTTACGTGCCAGGCGCGGACGTTGAAGCCATAATGCCATCTTTGCATGATGTAACAGATGACGGTAGGGGTATTTTAAGAGAGATAAAACCTGACCAGAAGTTTGTCTATTAAAGGATCATTGCCCATGCGAATCCCCACGCTTACAACCGATCGGTTGATATTAAAACCATTAGTTGCCGAAGATGCTCAACAGATCCAGAAGCTTTATCCTCGCTGGGAAATCGTTCGTTATATGGTGGCGTCGGTCCCCTGGCCTTATCCAGAGAATGGTGCTGAGAATTACGTCAATAACGTTGCGTTGCCTGACATGGCCAAAGGAATTGCATGGTGCTGGACGATCAGACATTGTGAAACACCGGACAAACTCATGGGCTTGATCTGCCTTTACGATGTAGAAGATAACAATCGCGGATTCTGGCTCGCACCGGAATATCAGGGGCACGGCTTTATGCGTGAGGCGAGTATTGCGGCTACGGATTACTGGTTTAATGTGTTGAATAAGGCGGTATTACGCGCACCTAAAGCCGCCGCTAACAGCCGCTCTCAGCGTATTTCAGTCAGTAGCGGAATGCGGCTTATTAAAACTGTTAAGAAGGAATATGTCAGCGGCCTTCTGGATTCTGAGCTTTGGGAAATTACCCGCGCTGAGTGGAATGCGCAATGTCGTCAGCGAGCGGCCTCATTAACTAAGTTGAGATAGCGTGAGCCAGATATATTTCTGCCGCTTACGACGCAGACAACCTTACGCCCGCTCAGCTCCTTCGCATAACGAAGGGCTGCTGCAACCGCAGGTACGCCGGAAGGCTCTGTGACATGGCTGTGCTGATTTAGCATGAACAGCATTGCTGCTTTAATTTCGGCTTCTGAAACAAGTAGAACACGGTCAACGCGGTCACGTATCAGTGGCCAGGTCATCGCTTCAGGCTCTATATAGCCACTGATGCCTTCGGCGATTGACGCCGATAATTCGACAGGAATCGTTTCCCCTGCCTCTGTCCAGTTGGCAAAAGTCGGGCTAGCTTCACTTTGCACAGCCCATACTTCGGTAGCAGGGTTTATGGCTTTGATGGCCGTTGCAATGCCTGAGGCCAGCCCGCCGCCGCCAATGTTGACGAGAATAACGTCGGCATCTGCCCATTCCTCCATGATTTCCAGACCGACGGTGCCGGCCCCGACAATCATCTGCTCATTATTGTAGGCTGAGACGAATGTCGCCCCGGACTGTTCCGCTGTGACAAGGGCGGCCTGCCTTGCTTCTTCAATGTCTTCAAAAAAAGTTATCTGAGCACCATAACTTTTCATTGCCGAGACCTTTATAGGGTCTGCGGAATAGGGCAGGAATATGGATACAGGTATGCCAGCTGCATGACCTGCACAGGCGAGTCCTAAGCCATGGTTTCCCGCGGTGGGGGCGATGACACCTGCACTTCGCTGATCCGCATCGAGACTGGCAAGAACGTTTACGGCGCCCCTCAGTTTAAAGCTACCCGTATGCTGGAGATTTTCCATCTTAAGCCTGACCTCCGCTCCGACAAGGGCAGATAACGTCTGCGCAGGCTCCAGTGGGGTTCTGCATATGGTTTGCCTGATTCGCCCTGCGGCTGCATAGATAGCTTTCAGCGTGACACCGTCCATTGGCCTTTGAGTCTGAGTTGTCATAATATGCCCGATTAATTTATATAAGAAAATAACTATATAGGAGATTGGCTATATGAACAACGCAAAGACATCGATGGCCGATATTTTCCGCGCTCTGGGTAACGAGCATCGGCTCGTCATTGTTGAATGGCTTTCCGATCCCAGATCACATTTTCCGGAGCAGCAGGACGGCGATCTGGTTGAGGATGGTGTGTGTGTCGGGTTCATCACTGAAAAAATTGGTCTGAGTCAGCCTGCTGTAACAAGTCATCTACAGATTCTTGCTAAAGCGGGAATTATGACCTCGAAACGCATCAAGAACTGGGTATTCTATAAACTGGATCGTCAGCGGATGGATGATGCTACTGAAATGTTGTCGGGCTATGGGAAGCTGGCGACGCGTCCACCTGCAGAGTCATAGTTAAGTATGGCGCACTTCAGGCGAACAAAGCCGGTATGCGTGTTTATCTCGCGCATTCATGTGCTCGACTGGCAGACTGATGCAACGTCCTGATTAACTATCATCTTTTGCCAACCCGCCGTGTCACCCTTTAAGCACTTAGCTTATCTTCAAGGTTGTTCACATTGCGTATGCTTTAGCCTGTGAACCACTGCACGCAATGTGACTTGCTTCCTGACAATTATCACCTGTCACTTCAGTGATCCTTTTTTAATAACAGACAGTTACGTCTGCTATCCCTTATAGCGCGATGTGTGCTGTCACGGCGGCGTTATGCCAGCAGCAGACTGGATAAGAATCGAATTCAGCTTGCTCATAACTTGTTTATCTGCGTATCATATGATTATGTATTCAATTTTAATGCATATAAATTCAATTGGATGAGGTTGCCATGTCAGCAGATTCGCCAGTAAAGGCGCAGTTTGAAGCCTACAATGCCCATGATATTGACGCGTTCATCGCTTGCTTTTCAGAGGATTTCAAAGGTTATCGGATGCCAGGTGAAAGTCCTGCTACCACCGGGAAGGAGTCCTTACGTGAATTTTACGTGAATAACCGTTTTAATAATCCCAATCTTAAAGCAGAACTTATTTCCAGAATCGTAATGGGGAATAAAGTTTTCGATCATGAATTAATATACGGTCTATCTGATCAACCGTTGGAAAGTGTTGCTGTTTTTGAAATTAAAAACGACCTTATTGCTACTGCCTGGTTCTATTTTCCCTGATTAAACGTCTTTAAATAAGCACCCGACAATTTTAGTTATAGATTTTTTAATGCTGGAAAGTAAAGTTTCGCCTGGAACACCCAGGCTCCTGATCTGACCCGGAGTGCTTCTTCTATCCTCGCAGAAATCATACTGATATCGTCGCTCTGACCTGAGCGAAGAGAGTGACGATAACTTTTTTAATTGGCTTCAACCCTGAGAGCCGGACGCGATGCTCCGCTCAGTTCAACACATTCAGCGCAGTCAATAGTTCGGGCCAAAGGCGCTCAGGTGTGACAGCTGACCTTAAGAATCTCCTCAACGCACTCAGCAGGCGATAATCCCGCCGTATCCAGCTTCAGATGTTCTCTTTTCCATGGCTCATAAACACGATCCACAACGGCCTGCCAGTCGGGCACTTTTAAGCCGGGAATATCAGAGATTCTGCTCTCTACACGCGCACGGTGCTGTTCGGGATCCGAACAGAGGATTTCAATTTCCAGAAAGGGAACACATGAAGATATTGCGATATCCCGAAAACTATCACGCACCAGATTAAGATCATTCACCGAGTCAGTGACAACCGGTAATCCCAGTTTGAGGTTGTCTCGCGCAAGCTCATAAAGGATGAAATAGCCTTCCGGTCCAATGTCCCCCGAAGCCGCTGAACCATTACGCAATGCCTGTTCGATCGTATCGACGCGTAAATACACTGCTTTTAATTTTTCAGATAACAGTTTCGCGATAGTGCTTTTTCCGCAGCCAGGAAGGCCACTAAAAATGTAGAGCATAACGACTCCTGTTTAAATCCGCGCTCCAGTGGTAAAGCAGACACGTGCACATCAGTTTGCGCGAACGTATCCCAACGCATTACGGATGAATGCCACCGCTTGCCCGCAGGGAACGGTGATGTTTCTGCACAGCTAGTCGTCTGGCAAGGCTTCAAGGTCTGCTGAGATAATTGCCGGAAGGTGTTGGGTAATCTTTTCTACGGGCCAGTCCCACCAGGCCAGCTTCTCCAGTGCCGAAATGGTTTCATTGTCGAAACGCTGTTTGATAACTCTGGCCGGATTGCCACCCACAACCGACCAGGCCGGGACATCTGACGTGACGACAGAGCGTGACGAAATAATCGCGCCGTTGCCGATTTTTACGCCTGGCATAATCAGCGCCTGATAACCCATCCAGACGTCATTACCAATCACCGTATCACCTTTGTAGGGCAGATCGCCGGGCTGAGGCTGGCCTGCTTTCCATCCGTTTCCGAAGATGTAGAACGGATAAGTCGAGAAACCCGCCATGCTGTGGTTAGCCCCATTCATGATGAACTGAACACCTTTTGCGATAGCGCAGAATTTGCCGATGATGAGTTTGTCGCCAATAAAGGGGAAGTGATAAAGGACATTGCGCTCGAAGTTTTCTGAGTCTTCAGGGTCATCATAATAAGTAAAATCACCGATGATGATATTGGGGTTCTTCACCGTGTTTTTGATAAAACAAACCTGTGGGAAGCCCTCCATTGGATGGGGATTGGCCGGATCCGGTCCGTACATATTCTCTCCTTAAACGCTGAATGAGTTTGTGCCAGTGTACACCATGAAGGCCGTCGTCCCTTGCGCCTAAGCCCGGCCTTTGTCAACCGCTCAACGCGCACCTGTCCCGGCTGTATTACCCGCTTCGATTTCCTGTTTCAGACGTAAGTCCGGCAAAGAGTCAGCCGATATACAACCGGTTCTTAATTCTCTTTGTGTGCAAAGAAATCTAAATCCTATAAATTAAATTCTTCTGCATTCTGATAAAGAGTTTTACATGCTGACAGGACTCAATCACATCACCCTCGCAGTAAGCAACCTGACCAGTAGCCTGAGATTTTATACTGGCACTCCTGGCTTCATCCCCAAAGCTGCATGGGATCATGGCGCTTATCTGTCGCTGGGCGAGCTCTGGCTCTGTCTCTCTTTGGATACCGTCTCTGCTGGAAATGATTACACCCACTATGCATTCACTATTGCGGGTGACGAATTCGAGCCGTTCGTTGAGCGATTGAGAGCGGCGGGGGTAACAGAATGGAAACGCAACAAAAGCGAGGGGAAATCCTTCTACTTTCTGGACCCCGATGGCCACAGGCTGGAGATCCATGATGGCGATCTGGAGAGCCGTATCAGAGCCTGCCTGACTCAGCCTTATCAGGGAATGACGTTCTTCTGATGGCTTTGCGCCCCGCCTGGCGGGGAAAATGACTCGCTCGCAGGAGCCATAACCTCCTGCGTGACGGCTTGCAGCCTCATCACTCACACTAACAAACACCCGCACTCTCCAGCCCCCACATTCAACTCTCCTTCACCCCTGCGTCACCGTTCTGTCATCTGCTTCCTTCAGGCTAACCCCATCTCTCAGGCTAACCCCATCACGCAGCGTCTTATCACTGCGTTCCCACTCTGCAACCCGTGAGGATTTCATCGGGATGGCGTTATTTAGGCATCCGACCATTGTCTATCAGGCTGTTGCCGCAAAGCTGGAGCAGGCGCTGAAAGAGTGCTACCGCTGCGGCGACTATCTCCCTTCCGCGCAACTGCTGGCAGAACCCACCGCAGAATGTCAGTGTTACCCTGCTTAAGAGATTATTCTCTCTGTGAAAAGCCTCAGTTTACGCATTTACCCCTTAAAAGCGTTCGGGTATTTAATATGCGAAATTTTTTATTTTTTTCATCACTTTATTATCTCTCTCAGAAAATAAGAATGGGTTTTATTGATGTTGTTTCAACTTTATGAGAGATCGCACCACATCATTCTCATAGCGTGCAGTTTTAAATTTACCATTAAAAAATAAAATTATTGCAATTTTTTTAGCTTGTGCAAAGGCCAGGGTTTGCGGCTTGCATGTCATTTTTTTGATATTAAAATCAATTGCTTAGTATGGTATTGTGTATTATCTGTTCATGAAGATTTGGTAGGGAAGCGAAACGCTGAGAAACACAACTTTACATTGGTTTTTATATCGACTGCTTAAAAGGCTCACAAAAGACGTTAATTTAACTTTATTATTTTAAATTAAAAAGCGTGATTTTCTCCCAGCAAGCAAAATAAAAATATCGTCATATACTGTCAGCATATTCTTTGAATGAATATAAATGGTTTTTAACGATAATTCATCACTGCATTGCTGGCCCGATTCGGGCGTCTTAGTACAGGAGAGAGATAAATGGATCAAACCGCATTCATGATTGGGTTTTCGGTGATGGCAATCGCATCACTGATTATCTACGCGACGGGCGACAAGAAATATCCCTTTGGTCACCATACACTCGTGCACGCATCCGTCCCGTTTATTGCTGCCACTGCCTATCTGGCTATGGCGTTCGGGTTAGGCAACCTCACGCTGGACAATGGTACGGTAGTGTATCTGGCACGTTATGCTGACTGGTCAGTGACAACACCTCTCTTGCTGGCGGGGCTGGTCATGCTGGCTTTCCATGAACAGGGTAAGCCGGGAGAAATGGGCGGCTTTCTGACGGCCATTATTGTGCTGGATGTGATGATGATCATCACCGGCCTGGTCTCTTCTCTGGCGGAAACCTCTGTCGCGAAATGGGTCTGGTATCTGTGGTCATGCGCGGCATTTCTGGGCGTTGTTTATTTGCTCTGGGGACCGCTGCGTGCCATAGCCGCTACGCGGGGTAACGCGCTGGCAGGCGCCTACAACAAAAATGTGGCCTTGCTGACCATCGTATGGTTTATCTATCCGATCGTTTTTCTGGTCGGTCCGGAAGGACTCAGGATCATCACTGATGCAACATCGGTCTGGGCATTCCTGATTCTGGATATCATCGCAAAAGTTTTCTATGCCTTCTACGCCGCGGCTAACATGAAGAAAGCCCTTTCTCATGCCGTGCCTGTTGGTGCAGTACGGAGATGACAGGCCAGGGGCGGTTCGGATGGGCAGGACTCTGGGGGGCAGCGCTGGCTGCCTCTTTCAGTCCCCTTGCGGGCCAGGTACTGTTTGCGACCGTAGCGATTGGCCTTATCGGCATGGCGCACGGTGCCAGCGATCTTGACGTCGTTAAACGCGAGCGTCAGTTCCCGTTCCTTGCCGCCTATGGGCTGGTCATTGTCCTCTGTCTGTTCTGGTGGCACGGTGCGCCGGCACTGGCGCTGCCCATTTTTCTCCTGGCCTCTGCCATACATTTTGCACTTGAGGATGCCCCTCATGGATGCAGCATTGAACGCCTGGCGCGGGGAATAAGCATGATAGCGACGCCAGCAACACTCCATTTGCAGGCGTTCAGCACAATTCTGCATGAGGCGGGGCTGGGATTTTCATTGCCAGACTCTTTTGCTATGGGTATTGCCCTCACAGGGGGACTCTGTGCAGCAGGCCTTATTTTTGTGGGCTTACTCCGCCGGGACAGGCGTCTTCTGGCCGGTACACTGGCGTTATTACTCCTTCCGCCTTTCGTCGGTTTTTCAATGGGCTTTCTGATTTTGCATGCGCTCCCGCAAACCCGGCAGCGGCGCGATCGGCTGGGGTGCAACAGTACCATCCGCTACCTGCAAGCGACATGGCCGATACTGACAGCAGCAATCCTGTTGGCGGCGGGCACCATTGTGCTAATGCATCCCACGGACAAAGCGGGTATTCAGTCACTCTTTACTGCGCTAGCCGCACTGGCAATTCCACATATGCTTATTACGCCCTGGTTTGAATCCCGGCATCAGGTGTGAAGCCATTGTGCTGCACTCTGACTACGTTATCGGGAGAGCAGGGCCGATTGCTTCATGCTGAACACTATTTTCATAAACCTCTGAGCCTTAACGTCCCTCTATCCTGACTCTCACATTCACCTCACCTTCACCCCCGCGTCACCGTTCTGTCATCTGCTTCCCTCAGGCTAACCCCATCCCGCAGCGTCTTATCACTGCGTTCCCACTCTGTAACCCGTGAGGATTTCATCGTGATGGAGTTATCCAGACATCCGACCACTGTCTATCAGGCTGTCGCCGCACAACTGGAGCAGGCGCTGAAAGAGCGCTACCGCTGCGGCGACTATCTTCCTTCCGAACAACAACTGGCCGATCACTATGAGGTGAACCGCCATACGCTGCGTCGGGCTGTCGATGAGCTGGTGCACAAAGGGCTGCTGCAGCGCCGTCATGGCGTTGGCATTCTGGTGCTGATGCGCCCGTATGACTATCCGCTGCATGCCCAGGCGCGCTTCAGTCAGAACCTGATGGAGCAGGGCAGTCACCCAACCAGCGAACGGCTGCTGGCGGTGCTGCGTCCGGCCAGCAACGACGTTGGCAATGCGTTAGGCGTAAAAGAGGGCGACAACGTCATTCATCTGCGCACCCTGCGCCGCGCCAACGGCGTGCCGCTCTGCCTGATCAATCATTTCCTCGCCGACCTTAGCTGGTGGCCACAGCTGCAGCAATTTAACAGTGGATCGCTACACGACTTCTTAGTCGAGCACACCGGCAAGCAGCTGGTGCGCACCCAGACGCGTATCAGCACCCGCCGGGCGCAGGCCAAAGAGTGCCGTCAGCTGGATATCGCGCTGCATGCGCCACTGCTCTGCGTGCGGACCCTGAACAAAACCAGTGATGGCGCACTGGCGGAATACTCCGTCAGCCTGACGCGCGGCGACATGATCGAACTGACTCTGGAGCACTAATAATGGAACAGCAAACGGATCGTCAGCGCTGGCTGTCGGTGCTGGCGCACAGCAGCGCCGCCCTGCTTGAACAGCACTGGCAGGCGCTTAACCTCCAGCCCGAATTCACCCTGATTCGTCCGGCAGAGATCGGGCTGACGCGGTTACAGGCGCGGATGGGCGCCACCGGCAAACGCTTTGTGATGGGCGATGCCACGGTAACGCGCGCGGTGGTGCAACTTAACGACGGCACCCTGGGTTACAGCTATCTGCTCGGGCGGGACAGAGCCCATGCCGAACGCTGCGCCTTGCTGGATGCGCTGTTGCAGCAGCCGGAAACCCGGCCCCTGCTGGAAGAGAAGATTATTACCCCGCTGGCGGCGTGGCGCGATGAGCAGCGACAGCTGCGCGCCCGTGAAATCGCCAGCAGCAAAGTGGATTTCTTTACGCTGGTTCGCGGAGATAACTGATGACATTACTGGCAAGTTTTAACCATCCGGTCGCGGATGCACAGCGCGCGTTTCGCCGCATTCTGAAAGCGATGAGCGAGCCGGGCGTGATGGTCTCGCTGCCGCTGCAACAGGGCTGGGGCGCACTGTCACCGGCGGCGACGGCGTTGCTGCTGACGCTGGTCGATCAGGAAAGTCCGGTCTGGCTGGATGCGCAAATCGACAACGAACAGCTGCGCAACAATCTGCGCTTCCATACCGGCGCGCCCATCACCACGCAGCAGGATGCCCCGTTCGCGCTGAGCCATGCGGCGGCGCAGCCGGATCCCACGCAGTTCGCGGCGGGTGACAACCTGTCGCCGGAAAAAAGCACCACGCTGATCATCGAAGTACCGTCGCTGAATGGCGGATTAACGCTGCGTCTCTCCGGTCCCGGCCTGCGGGAAACCCGCGCCATTGCGCCACAGCTACCGGAAAGCGTACTGCACTATTTGCGCACCCGTCCGCATCCCTTCCCGCAGGGCGTGGATCTGATCTTCACCTGTGGCGAAGCGATCATGGCCGTGCCGCGCACCACCGTTGTGGAGGTGTGCTGATGTATGTCGCGGTGAAAGGGGGCGAAAAAGCCATCTCAAATGCCCATCAGTTGCAGGCCGATCTGCGACGCGGCGACAGGGCAGTGGCCGAACTTGGCTGCGATCAGGTGGCGCAGCAGCTGGGGCTGGCGGTGGATCGGGTGATGACCGAAGGCGGAATATACGATCCGGAACTGGCGGCGCTGGCGATCAAGCAGGCCAGCGGCGATCTGGTCGAGGCGATCTTTCTGCTGCGCGCCTATCGCACCACATTGCCACGCCTGGCGGAGAGCACGCCGCTGACGACCGGTGCGATGCGTATCGAACGCCGCATCTCGGCAGTCTACAAAGATCTGCCGGGCGGCCAGGTGCTGGGTCCAACCTATGACTACAGCCACCGGCTGCTCGACTTCACCCTGCTGGCTAACGGTGAAACGCCCGCTGCGCCGCGTGACGATCGATCGGTGCCTGACCAGTGTCCGCACATGTTCAGCATGATGACTGAGGAAGGGCTGGCCGCTGGCGAGGTGGATGACGGCAGCGAGCCGGTTGATATCACCCGTGAACCAGTGAGCTTTCCCGCCTCACGCGCCGCGCGGCTGCAACAGCTGGTACGCGGCGACGAAGGTTTTCTGCTGGCGCTGGGCTATTCAACCCAGCGCGGCTATGGCCGTACCCATCCGTTTGCTGGCGAGATCCGCACCGGATATCTCAGCGTCAGCATCTGTCCCGAAGAGCTGGGTTTTGAGCTGGAGATCGGGGAACTGCTGCTGACGGAGTGTGAAATGGTCAACGGCGTCGCCCACAGCGATGACGCTGCGCCGCAGTTTACCCGTGGCTACGGGCTGGTGTTTGGCCGCGCCGAGCGCAAAGCGATGGCGATGGCGCTGGTGGACCGGGCGCTGCAAAGCCGCGAGCAGAATGAGCGCGTGACCAGCCCGGCGCAGGACGAAGAGTTTGTGCTGTCGCATGCCGACAACGTCGAAGCCGCAGGCTTTGTCTCGCACCTCAAGCTGCCGCACTACGTCGATTTTCAGGCCGAGCTGGAGTTGCTGAAACAGCTGCAGCACGATTATCAGGAGCGCAACCATGGCTGAACTCACGGGCTATAACAACGGCTATCTCGACGAGCAGACCAAACGCACCATCCGTCGCGCCATCCTCAAAGCGGTGGCGATCCCCGGCTATCAGGTGCCGTTCGCCGGACGCGAGATGCCAATGCCTTACGGCTGGGGCACCGGCGGCATTCAGATCACCGCCAGCGTCATTGGCGATCAGGATGTGCTTAAGGTGATCGATCAGGGCGCAGATGACACCACCAATGCGGTGTCGATCCGCCAGTTCTTTAAGCGGGTCAGCGGTGCGGCGACCACCGAACGCACCGCCGATGCCACGCTGATCCAGACCCGGCACCGCATTCCGGAAACGCCGCTGGAAGAGAATCAGATCCTGATTTTCCAGGTACCGATCCCGGAGCCGCTGCGCTTTATCGAACCACGCGAAACCGAGACCCGCACCATGCATGCGCTGGAGGAGTACGGCATCATGCAGGTGAAGCTGTATGAAGACATCGCCCGCTACGGTCATATAGCCACCACCTACGCCTATCCGGTCCGGGTCAACGATCGCTACGTGATGGATCCGTCGCCCATCCCCAAATTCGACAACCCGAAGATGCACATGATGCCCGCGCTGCAGCTGTTTGGTGCCGGGCGTGAAAAGCGCATCTACGCCTTGCCGCCTTACACCCGCGTGGAGAGTCTCGACTTCGACGATCACCCCTTCACCGTGCAGCAGTGGGAAGAACCCTGCGCGCTGTGTGGCTCGCGCCACAGCTACCTCGATGAGGTGGTGATGGACGATCAGGGAACGCGGATGTTTGTCTGCTCCGACACCGACTTTTGCCATCAGCAGCAGGAACAGCAACATGCACAGTGAACAGCCGCTGCTTGCGGTGAACCAGCTCACCCATCTTTACGCGCCGGGCAAAGGGTTTGAGCAGGTCAGTTTTGATCTCTGGCCCGGCGAAGTGCTGGGGATTGTCGGCGAGTCCGGCTCCGGTAAAACCACGCTGCTGCAGAGCCTGTCGGCGCGTCTGACACCGCAGCAGGGCAGCATTCTTTATCAGAATCGCGACCTTTATCAGATGAGTGAAAGCGACCGCCGTCGTCTGCTGCGCACCGAGTGGGGCGTGGTGCATCAGCATCCGATGGACGGGTTGCGTTCGCAGGTCAGCGCGGGCGGCAACATCGGCGAACGGCTGATGGCAACCGGGCAGCGCCACTATGGCGACATCCGCGCTGAGGCGAGCCGCTGGTTACAGGCGGTAGAGATAGACGCCGGGCGCATCGACGATCTGCCGACCACCTTTTCCGGCGGAATGCAGCAGCGTCTGCAGATTGCCCGCAACCTGGTGACGCAGCCGCAGCTGATGTTTATGGATGAGCCGACCGGCGGGCTGGATGTCTCGGTGCAGGCGCGTCTGCTGGATCTGCTGCGAACGCTGGTGCGCGAGCTGAATCTGGCGGTGGTAATAGTCACCCACGATCTCGGCGTGGCACGACTGCTGGCGCATCGCCTGCTGGTGATGAAACAGGGGCGGGTGGTGGAGAGCGGTCTGACCGACAGCGTGCTGGACGATCCTCATCATCCTTACACTCAACTGCTGGTCTCTTCGGTGCTCAATTAAATGACGAATCACACTCCGCGCCTGCGGGTCGAAAATCTGTGTAAAACCTTTGTGCTGCACAACCAGAACGGCGCGGCGCTGCCGGTGCTGCACAACGCCAGCCTGACGGTAGGCGAGGGCGAATGCGTGGTGCTGCACGGTCACTCCGGCAGCGGCAAATCCACGCTGCTGCGCGCGCTTTATGGCAACTATCAGCCCGACAGCGGCCACATCCGGGTTGCCCATCAGGGCGAGTGGATCGATATGGCGCAGGCATCAGCGCGCCAGATTATCGCCCTGCGCCGCGACACGCTGGGCTGGGTGAGCCAGTTTCTGCGGGTGATCCCGCGCGTGCCGACGCTGGAAATTGTGATGCAGCCGCTGCTGGAGCGCGGCGTCGACCGTGAATACTGCGAAGCGCGGGCCGCCGAACTGCTGACCCGGCTGAATGTGCCGCCGCGTCTCTGGTCGCTCGCCCCGTCCACCTTTTCCGGCGGTGAGCAGCAGCGGGTGAATATCGCACGCGGCTTTATCGCCGACTATCCGGTGCTGCTGCTGGATGAACCCACCGCCTCGCTCGACAGCGTCAACAGCGCGGCGGTCGTGGACTTGATTGAACAGGCGCGCGCCCGGGGTGCCGCCATCGTCGGTATTTTTCACGATCGGGCAGTGCGCGAGCGGGTAGCCGACCGGCTGCACCTGATGCATCCGATCGACACAGGAGTGCAGGCATGATTATCAATAACGTCAGACTGGTGCTGGAAAACGAGGTGGTGACCGGATCGCTGGAGTTTCGCGACGAGCGCATCAGCAGCTTCAGCGAAACCACCAGCCAGCAGCCGGGTGCGCTGGACGGCGAAGGGGCCTGGCTGCTACCGGGGCTGGTGGAACTGCACACCGATAACCTCGACAAGTTTTTCACCCCACGCCCGAAAGTGGACTGGCCCGCGCACTCGGCGATGAGCAGCCACGATGCACTGATGGTCTCAAGTGGGATTACCACCGTGCTGGACGCGATTGGCGTGGGTGATGTGCGCGACGGCGGGCACCGGCTGGATAACCTCAGCAAGATGATCGACGCCATCCGCGACAGCAACCGTAAAGGGCTGAACCGCGCCGAGCATCTGCTGCATCTGCGCTGTGAACTGCCGCATCCCACCACCGCGCCGCTGTTTGAAGCGCTGATGGGCACGCCGGAGCTGGCGCTGGTGTCGCTGATGGACCATTCGCCGGGCCAGCGTCAGTACGCCTCGCTGATCAAATATCGCGAATATTATCAGGGCAAATATCAGCTCAACGACGCCGAGATGGATCAGTTCGAGCATGACCAGCTCACCCTGGCGGCGGAGTGGTCGCAGCCCAATCGTCAGGCGATTGCCGGACTGTGCCGGGAGCATGGCATCGCCATCGCCAGCCACGATGATGCTACCGCGGCGCACGTGGAAGAGTCTCACGCGGCAGGCAGCCGCATTGCGGAGTTTCCAACCACGCTG
This sequence comes from Pantoea sp. S62, assembly GCF_016658625.1. NCBI lineage: Bacteria > Pseudomonadati > Pseudomonadota > Gammaproteobacteria > Enterobacterales > Erwiniaceae > Pantoea > Pantoea sp. S62. The sequence goes on from NZ_JACVVI010000022.1 coordinate 51,251, forward strand.
GAGGCGGCGCGTGCCTCGCGCTATCGCAACATGCAGGTGCTGATGGGCGCACCCAACATCGTGCGCGGCGGCTCGCACTCCGGCAACGTCGCCGCCTGGGAACTGGCGTCACACGGGCTGCTGAACATTCTCTCCTCCGACTATTACCCGGCCAGCCTGCTGGATGCGGCGTTCCGGCTGGCGGCTGATGAGCGCAACAGCCTCGGCATGGCGCAGGCGATCGCGCTGGTGACCTGTAACCCGGCCCGCGCATTAGGTCTATTCGATCGCGGCGTCATCGCCGAGGGCTGCCGCGCCGACCTGGTGCTGGCGCACACCGCCCACGGCTATCCGCACGTGCGGCACGTCTGGAGCAAAGGCCGGCAGGTGTACTGATGGCACGGCTGATCTGGCTTACCGGTCCCTCCGGCTCCGGCAAGGACAGCCTGCTGGATGCGCTGCGGGCGGCACCGCCGCCCCGGCTGCTGATCGCCCATCGCTACATCACCCGCGCCGCCGATGCGGGCGGTGAAAATCATGTGGCGCTGACTGAAACGGAATTTGACCGTCGCGCCGCACTCGGTCTGTTCGCGGTGAGCTGGGAGGCGCACGGCTTCCGCTACGGCATTGGCTGCGAGACGGAACAGTGGCTGCTGCGCGGGCAGAATGTGGTGGTGAACGGGTCGCGGCTGCACCTGGCCCAGGCGCAGGCGCGGTTTGGATCGCAGCTGCTGCCGGTCTGTCTGCAGGTGACGCCCGCGGTGCTGGCGGCGCGGCTGCGTCAGCGCGGGCGCGAAGATGAGGCGGAGATAGCCCGGCGGCTGGCGCGCGCTGCCCAGCCACAGCCCGATGGCTGCCTGATTCTTAACAACGACGGCGCGCTGGCGGAAACCGTCTGCCAGCTACGCCAGATACTGGAGGCGCATCAATGACACCTGGCACCCGCGGAAACCGTCCTGCAGCGACATCCGTAACCGGAGACGCATCCATGAAACTCACTTTTCTCGGCACCGGCGGGGTGACGGCCGCGCCACTGCCGGGCTGCGACTGTCCTGCCTGCCAGCGGGCGCAGCGCAATAGCGCTCATGCGCGTGCGCCCTGCAGCGCGCTGATCGCGTTCGGCCACGAGCGCATCCTGCTGGATGCCGGTCTGCCGCTGCTGGCGTCGCGCTTTCCGCCCGGCACGCTGACGCGCATTCTGCTGACCCATTACCACATGGATCATGTGCAGGGCCTGTTTGCGCTGCGCTGGGGAAAGGGTGGTCCGATTCCGGTCTGGGGGCCGCCCGATCCGCGCGGCTGTGACGACCTCTACAAACACCCCGGCCTGCTCGATTTCCGTCCCGCCTTAACGCCGTTTGTGGCGCATGCCTTTGGTGAACTGCAGGTCACGCCGCTGCCGCTGCAGCACTCGAAGCTGACGCACGGCTATCTGTTCGACTGGCACGACACCCGGCTCGCCTGGCTGTGCGACACCTGCGGACTGCCGCCCGACACCGCCGACTTCCTGCGCGGCCAGCCGCTGGATCAACTGGTGATTGACTGCAACGATCCGCCGCGTGCAGAGGCGGGTAATCACAATGATGTGACCCGGGCGCTGGCGATTGCGGCGCTGCTTCAGCCGCGTCAGACCTGGCTGACCCACCTCAGTCATGAGATGGATAACTGGTTAGCGGAAAATCCGTTGCCGGAGGGTGTGCAGCCTGCCCGTGATGGTCAGACGCTGCTGTGCGGTGCGCACTGGCCTGTCACGGTTTGATCATCTCGCTGTCATCCCGCGTTCATCGCGTCACGCCTTAATAACCGGCATACGCAATCAGCGATGACGGAGAACAGCATGGCACAGGCACTTCTGAAAACGGTGGTCGATAACGATGCACCACCGGCCAGCCTCAGCGGACAAAAAGTGTTGTCGGTGCAGAAACTGAGCAAAGCCTATGGCGACACCCAGGTGCTGGATCAGGTCAGTTTCGACCTGCACGCCGGTGAGCTGGTGGCGGTGATTGGCCGCTCGGGCGCGGGTAAATCAACCCTGCTGCATATGCTCAACGGCACGATTAATGCCACGTCCGGCGCGATTATCAGCCTGCATGAAGGCGAAGCCGATCGTAACGTGGTCACGCTCAGCAGCCGCCAGATGCGCGAATGGCGCAGCCAGTGCGGCATGATCTTTCAGGACTTCTGTCTGGTGCCGCGCCTCGACGTGCTGACCAACGTGCTGCTGGGCCGTCTGAGCCAGACCGCGACGCTGAAGTCCTTCTTTAAAATCTTCTCTGACGAGGACCGGGCGCACGCCATTGAACTGCTGCAGTGGATGAACATGCTGCCGCAGGCGCTGCAGCGGGCGGAAAACCTCTCAGGCGGGCAGATGCAGCGCGTGGCGATCTGCCGCGCCCTGATGCAGAACCCGAAAATTCTGCTGGCCGATGAGCCGGTGGCGTCACTCGACCCTAAAAATACCAAACGCATCATGGATGTGTTGCGTCAGGTCAGCGAGCAGGGGATCAGCGTGATGGTCAACCTGCACTCGATTGAGCTGGTGAAAAGCTACTGCACCCGGGTGATTGGCATTCAGCGCGGCGTGGTGCTGTTTGACGGACATCCTTCCCGACTCACCGACAGCCTGCTTCACCAGCTGTACGGCGATGAACTTAACCAAATCCATTAACGTCCACAGCAAGAGAATAATTCCGAATGAAACTGACTTCTTTAGCACTTCTGACCAGTGTCATGGCGTTGGGTGTCAGCGCAGCGGATGCGCCAAAACAGCTTAATCTGGGGATTCTGGGTGGGCAGAACGCCACCCAGCAGATCGGCGACAATCAGTGTGTGAAGACCTTCTTTGATAAAGAGCTGGGTGTGGATACCCAGATGCGCAACGCCTCAGACTATTCGGGCGTGATCCAGGGCCTGCTGGGCGGCAAGATCGATATGGTACTGAGCATGTCTCCGGCCTCGTTTGCCTCGGTCTATATTCAGGACCCGAAAGCGGTAGATGTGGTCGGCATCGTAGTCGATGACAAAGATCAGTCACGCGGCTACCACTCTGTCGTCATCGTTAAAGCCGACAGCCCGTACAAAAAACTGGAAGACCTGAAAGGCAAATCGTTCGGGATGGCCGATCCCGACTCGACGTCCGGCTTCCTGATGCCCAACCAGGCGTTTAAGAAGATGTTCGGCGGCTCGGTGGATGACAAATATAACAACACCTTCTCCAGCGTGACCTTCTCCGGCGGCCATGAGCAGGACATTCTGGGCGTGCTGAACAACCAGTTTGATGGCGCGGTCACCTGGACTTCACTGGTCGGTGACTACAACAGCGGCTACACCTCTGGCGCGTTTGGCCGTCTGATCCGCATGGACCATCCGGACCTGATGAAGCAGATCCGCATCATCTGGCAGTCGCCGCTGATCCCCAACGGGCCGGTGCTGGTCAGCAACAAGCTGCCCGCTGACTTCAAAGCGAAAGTGGTGTCGGCAATTAAAAAGCTGGATAAGGAAGATCACGCCTGCTTCGTGAAAGCGGTGGGCGGCCAGCAGCATATCGGTGAGGCGACCGTTGCTGACTATAAAAGCATTATCGATATGAAGCGTGACCTGATGAAAGGCAGCCGCGGCTAAGGCCGACGACGCCCTGACTTTCCCCGCCCAGGCGGGGAAGGCGGGACGCGGCAACCCCGCCTGCGTCCCGCTGCTTTAGCGCCGGAGAACCCCCTTTGACCGACTTCGAACACTATTACCAACGCATCCGCCGCCAGCAGAAACGTGACACGCTGCTCTGGTCACTGCTGCTGGTGGCGCTCTATCTGGCGGCCGGGAGAGTGGCAGAATTTAATCTGCTCACCGTCTGGCATTCACTGCCGCACTTCTTCGACTACCTGCACGAGATCCTGCCGGTACTGCATCTGCCGTTGCTGTTTGCCGACGGTAAGACCGAAGGCTCGCTGGCTTACTGGGGCTACCGTCTGCCGATTCAGCTGCCGCTGATCTGGGAAACGCTGCAGCTGGCGCTGGCTTCGACGCTGGTGGCCGTCGCCCTGGCAGCGGTACTGGCCTTTTTTGCCGCCGATAATACCCAGACGCCGGTCAGCGTGCGAATAACGATTCGCGCCTTTGTTGCCTTTCTGCGCACCATGCCGGAACTGGCGTGGGCGGTGATGTTTGTCATGGCGTTTGGCATCGGGGCGATCCCCGGCTTTCTGGCGCTGGCGCTGCACACCGTGGGCAGCCTGACCAAGCTGTTTTACGAGGCGATTGAGTCGGCGTCGGATAAGCCGGTGCGTGGCCTGGCCGCCTGCGGTGCCAGTAAGCTGCAGCGGATGCGCTTCGCCTTCTGGCCGCAGGTGAAACCGATTTTTCTCTCCTACAGCTTTATGCGGCTGGAGATTAATTTTCGCTCCTCCACCATCCTCGGACTGGTCGGCGCGGGCGGCATCGGCCAGGAGCTGATGACCAACATCAAACTGGACCGCTACGATCAGGTGAGTATTACGCTGCTGCTGATTCTGATCGTGGTGTCGCTGCTGGACACGCTATCCGGCCAGCTTCGTCGCCGTGTCACAGGAGATCGGACATGATAAGCCACGTACCGGATGTCGCACTGCTGAAGCAGCAGCATCGTGAACTGTTCGCCGCGCAGCCGCGCTATCTGCGCCGCATCGGGCTGATGGCGCTGGCGGTGCTGCTCTATTACCTCTTTTTCTTCTCGGTGTTTGGCCTGGAGTGGTCGCGCCTGCTGATGGGCTGCCAGCAGCTGGGGCGCTATTTCCTGCGGATGTTTGTCTGGCACGACTTCCTGAACTGGCCGTTTGGCTACTATTTTTCACAGGTGGGGATCACTTTAGGGATTGTCTTTGCCGGGACGCTGACGGCCTCGCTGCTGGCGCTGCCGCTGTCGTTTCTGGCGGCGCGCAATGTGATGCACGATCGCGCCGCGAAGCCGCTGGCGTTCCTTGTGCGGCGTCTGTTCGATGTGCTGCGCGGTATCGATATGGCGATCTGGGGACTGATATTCGTGCGTGCGGTGGGTATGGGGCCGCTGGCCGGGGTGCTGGCGATTATCCTGCAGGATGTGGGACTGCTCGGTAAGCTTTATGCCGAAGGGCACGAAGCGGTGGAGCGCTCACCCAGTCGCGGGCTGGGTGCGGTCGGCGCCAACAGCCTGCAGAAACACCGGTTCGGTATCTTCACCCAGTCATTCCCGCAGTTCCTGGCACTGAGCCTTTACCAGATTGAGTCCAATACCCGCTCTGCGGCGGTGCTGGGCTTTGTCGGTGCGGGTGGCGTCGGCCTGGTCTACGCCGAGAACATGCGGCTGTGGAACTGGGACGTGGTGATGTTCCTGACGCTGATCCTGGTGGTGGTGGTCATGGTGATGGATGTGATCTCCAGCCGCCTGCGTAAGCGCTACATCAGCGGCAAGCCGGTGCCGCTGTGGCAGCCTGCTGCGCGCGATTAAGCCGTTCACTGCGCTGCCAGGCGCGCTGGAGCGCCTGCACCAGTTGAGCCTGCTGCCAGGGTTTTGCCAGCCGTTCGCACAGCGGCAGCGTCACCGGCTGGTGACGCAGATCCTGACCGCTGATCAGCAGCGTCGCCAGCTGCGGCCAGCTCTGCTGCGCCTGGCGGATCACTTCCGCGCCATTTATCTCGCCGGGCAGCATCAGGTCGCTGATCAGCAGGTCGATATCGGGCGTCTGGCGCAGCAGCGCCAGCGCCGCTTCACCGTCACCACACTCCAGCGTCAGATACCCCAGCTGGTGCAGATGCTCACACAGCGTCTGGCGCACCGCCGGTTCATCATCCAGCACCAGTATCAGGCGGTTGTTCGCTGCCTCTGCCTCGGCGGGCTTTGGCGGTGGCGGGGCGATGACGGCAGTGGCAGCGGCTTCCGCTGCGCGCGGCAACAGCAGACGCACCGTGGTGCCCTGGCCCGGCGCAGTTTCCAGTTCAATCTGCCCACCTGACTGCCGCACAAAGCCGTAAACCATCGACAGCCCCAGTCCGCTGCCGCTGCCGGTGGCTTTGGTAGTGAAGAAGGGCTCGAAAACCTGCTCGCGAACGTCGGCGGACATGCCGCAGCCATGATCGATAACCTCAATTGTGACCCGGTCACGTTTTTCATTCCCTTGCGGCTGGCGCTGATTACAGATGCGCAGCCGGATTTCACCGCTTTGCTGATGCATCGCATCGCGCGCGTTCACCACCAGGTTCATCAGCGCATTCTCCAGCTGGCTGGCATCAATCCAGGCCAGCCAGCCGGGACGCTGCGCATCAATAATCAGCTGCTGTCCCGGGAGCAGCGAGTGCTGCAGCAGCCCCTGCAGGTTATCCACCAGCGTGACCACCGACACCGCGCGCGGATAGAGTGCCTGCTTACGTGAGAACGCCAGCAGCCGCTGCGTCAGCTGGGCCGCACGGTCGGCGGCCTGCCTCGCCCGCTCAATGCGGGTCGCCAGCGGGCCGGGCATCAGCTGGCCTTCGGTCAGCGCCAGACTGCCAATAATCACCGCCAGCAGATTGTTGAAGTCGTGCGCCAGGCCGCCGGTCAGCTGGCCGACTGCCTTCATCTTCTGACTGTGCTGCAGCGCCTCCTCCAGCGTTTTACGTGAGGTCCGGTCCAGCACGGTATTGACCATGCCGCGCCGCGGGATCGGGCTGAAGCGCAGCTCCAGCGTCCGGCCATCGGCCAGCCGGATCTCCTGGGGTTCACCGGGATCGTGCAGATCCACCGCCAGCGGGGCCAGCAACTGCTGATAGTGGACGCCGCGATGCAGTTCACGCGGCGCGATTCCAAGCAGCTCGGCATACTGGGCGTTCCACACCACCAGCTGACCGTTATTGTCGAACAGGGCAAAGCCGTCGCGCATTGCCAGGAACGTGGACTCCAGCTGGTTGCTTTTCTCTTTCAGCAGCCGCGAAGTGTGGGCCAGCGAGGCGGTATTGCGGGCAAAGACGTTAAACGCCCGCGCCAGCTCGCCCAGCTCGTCGCGCCGTTGCAGCCCCGGCACGCTGACGTTCTGCTCACCCTGCGCCAGCCGCGTCATCGCCCCGGCTATCGCCGTCAGGCTCGACCCCAGGTTGCGATAGATATAGATCCCGGCATAGCCGGTGATCGCCAGCGCCAGCAGCACAAACAGCGCGATAAAGCTGATGATGGAGTCGAGTTCGTGGTGGGTGGCCTGGGTGCGCGCCTCGCTCTGCAACGCAACCTGCTGCACCGACGCATTGATATCGTCGTTCAGCATCGCCACCAGCGCTTTAATCCGGTAGGTGGCGTAGGCGATCGCCAGGTCACTCTGCTCCAGCGCCTCCGCCAGTGGCAGCAGGCGCTGCTGAGTGGCCAGCAGCCGCTGTACCTGCTCGCCGGTGACACCCGTCAGCGGCACCGTGCGCCACTGCGTCATGATCTGCTGAAGCTGCTCAATCACGGCGATGGGCGAGGGCGTACGGATGGCGATGGTGATCAGCCGTTCGGTCTGCTCGCGCAGTGCGGCATCCGGCCGCGTCCGCTGTTCCCGCTGCACTCGCTGGTCGATATGACTGAGCAGAATCTGCGTCTGCCACAGATCGCTCAGCATGTTGTTGCGCTGCAAATGCCGCTGATGGCTGTTCAGCAGCAGGCTGTTAATCGTCTGCTCCAGCATCAGGCTGCGGGCGCGGATCCGGGCGATGCGCTCCGGCTGACGGGCCGCCAGCGGCGCACTCGCCAGCAGGCTCAGCGACTGCTGTAACGCCTTCTGATTCTGCTGCAGCCGCTGTGATTCGCTCTGATACTCCAGCGCCCCGACCACCTGCGACAGCCGTACGGCCGCCGTCGCCACGTTGGCGGTGTCACGTGCCAGCGCCAGGCTGCCGTTCATATCTGCCAGCGTCTGCGCCTGTGCCTGCTCCTGAATCGCCCCGGCATGACGAAAGCCGACGATCGCCACCACGCTCACCATCAGCGTGACCAACACCACCAGCAGATTGAACATCAACAGGCGGCCACGCGCCCCGGCCTGCCACGGATAACTGTGCTGCATCCCACGACCTCTTCTTCACGGCAACCGTGGGCCGAGTATAGGAGCGCGGCGTCGGGCATTTATGACAAATATGAATGGCCGCTGACATTTTCCGTTTATCTGGCGTTGCTTAACTGGCGGCTATCCACAGTCCGCAGGAGCAGGGCGATGACAGCCACACCGATACTGGAAATGCGGGGCATTACCCGACGCTTCGGCAATTTTTATGCCCTGAAGGGCGTCGATCTCACGGTGTATCCCGGTGAGGTTCACGCGCTGATGGGAGAGAACGGCGCGGGTAAAAGCACACTGATGAAGATTCTGGCCGGTGCCTATACCGCCAGCAGCGGGGAAATTCTCATTGAAGGCAAGCCCTATACGATTAAGGGGCCGAAAGAGGCGCTGGCTGCCGGGATCACCCTGATTTATCAGGAGATTAACCTGGCACCCAACCTGACGGTGGCGGAGAACATTTTTCTGGGTAGTGAAATCGCGCCCGGCGGGCTGGTGAAGCGGCGGCAGATGGCCGAAGAGGCGCAGCGGGTGATTGACCGGCTCGGCGCGCAGTTCAGCGCCTGGGATCTTGTCAGTCGTCTGAGCATCGCCGAGCAACAGCAGGTCGAGATCGCCCGCGCACTGCAGCGCAACAGCCGCATCCTGGTGATGGATGAGCCGACCGCCGCGCTCTCAAACCGTGAAACTGAACAGCTCTTCGCGCTGATTAAACGGCTGCGCAGCGAAGGGATGGCGATCATCTACATCAGTCACCGCATGGCGGAGGTCTATGAGCTGTCCGACCGCGTCAGCGTGCTGCGTGACGGGGAGTATGTCGGCAGCCTGACGCGTGACCAGCTCAACGCCAGCGAACTGGTGCGGATGATGGTCGGGCGGCCGCTCAGCGATCTGTTTAACAAAGACCGGGCTATCCCGCTGGGCGACATCCGGCTGGCGGTCAATCATCTGACCGACGGCGGCAAAGTGCATCCCAGCAGTCTGGCTGTGCGGGCTGGGGAAATTGTCGGGCTGGCCGGGCTGGTGGGTGCGGGGCGCAGCGAACTGGCGCAGCTGATCTTCGGCGTGCATAAGCCGAAAGAGGGCGAGATCTGGATCGACGGCGAGAAGGTCACCATTCATTCCCCGCGCGATGCGATTGCGCGCGGCATCGGTTTCCTCACCGAGAACCGCAAAGAGCAGGGGCTGTTTCTGGAGATGGCGGCGCAGGAGAACATCGTGATGGCGACGCTGGAGCGCGACGCCAGTTACGGGATGCTCAACCGCCGCAAAGGGCAGACCATCGCTACGGAGGCGATCGCCTCCCTCAATATTCGTGTACCGCACGCTCAGGTCCGGGCGGGCGGCCTGTCAGGTGGCAACCAGCAGAAGCTGCTGATCTCGCGCTGGGTGGCGATTGGCCCGCGCATCCTGATCCTGGATGAGCCGACGCGCGGTGTCGATGTCGGCGCGAAAAGCGAGATCTACCGCATGATGCAGGAGATGGCGCGGCAGGGCGTGGCGATTTTAATGATCTCCAGCGAACTGCCGGAAGTGGTCGGCATGAGCGACCGCGTTTACGTGATGCACGAAGGCACCATCGTCGGTGAACTGGAGGGCAGCCACATCAGTCAGGAAAATATTATGACGCTGGCAACCGGTGCGCACAGCACGTCAGCAGGCGAAATCTGAGGAGACCACCATGTCACAACTGGCCCGCACTAACGCGCCGACGTTGAAACGCGCCCTGATGGGCGATTTGCTGCAAACGGTGGGTATTCTGCCGATTCTGATCCTGATCGTGGCGGTGTTTGGTTTCGTTACGCCGAACTTCTTTACCGAAGCGAACCTGCTGAATATCACCCGCCAGGCGTCGATCAATATCGTGCTGGCGGCGGGCATGACCTTTGTCATCCTGACCGGCGGTATCGACCTGTCGGTAGGGTCGATGCTGGGCACCACGGCAGTGGTCGCGCTGGTGGCGTCGCTGGATCCGATGCTTGCCTCGCTGACCATTCCGATGGCGCTGGGCGCGGGTCTGGTGATGGGGCTGTTCAACGGTATCCTGGTCGCCTGGGCCGGATTGCCTCCCTTTATCGTCACGCTCGGCACCTACACCGCGCTGCGCGGGGCGGCTTATCTGCTGGCGAACGGCACCACGGTGATTAACTCCGATATTAACTTTGAGTGGATTGGTAACGGCTATCTCGGGCCGGTGCCGTGGCTGATTGTGATTGCCTTTGCGGTGATCGCCATCTGCTGGTTCATCCTGCGCCGCACCACGCTGGGCGTTCATATCTACGCGGTCGGCGGCAACATCCAGGCGGCGCGTCTTACCGGCATCAAGGTTGGCGTGGTGCTGCTGTTTGTCTACGGCATGAGCGGCCTGCTGTCGGGACTGGGCGGCTTAATGAGCGCCTCGCGGCTCTACAGCGCCAACGGCAACCTCGGCGTCGGCTACGAGCTGGATGCGATTGCGGCGGTGATCCTCGGCGGCACCAGCTTTGTCGGCGGCATCGGCACCATCACCGGCACCCTGATTGGCGCACTGATTATCGCCACGCTGAATAACGGCATGACGCTGATGGGCGTCTCCTATTTCTGGCAGCTGGTGATCAAGGGCGCGGTAATCATCATCGCTGTCCTGATCGACAAATACCGCACCCGTAATCATGTGAGCTGAGGCTCTAAAGGGCGGATGCGCCGTGTCGCCGCCGCCACCCAAAAACGCCATTAAGCGGTTGGCACCTTGAAAACAGCAGGAGAAGGTCTATGCGTTTTAATCCGATTGTAACCGGGCTGCTGGCGGCAACGCTGTTCAGCACCGGCCTGGCTCAGGCAAAAGAACTCAAATCTATCGGCGTCACGGTCGGCGACCTGGCTAACCCCTTCTTCGTGCAGATCACTAAAGGCGCAGAGATGAAGGCGCGTCAGCTGGCGGGCGATAAGGTCAATGTCACGCTGGTCTCCAGCGGCTACGACCTCGGTCAGCAGGTCGGCCAGATTGATAACTTTATTGCGGCCAAAGTCGACATGATTATCCTCAACGCCGCGGACTCCAAAGGGATCGCCCCGGCGGTGAAGCGGGCGCGTGACGCCGGTATCGTGGTGGTGGCGGTTGACGTGGCCGCCGATGGCGCCAATGCGACCATCACCTCCGATAACACCGAGGCGGGCGCAATGGCCTGTAAATATATTTCTGGCCGCCTGAAGAACAAAGGCAACGTGGTTATCATCAACGGACCGCCGGTTTCAGCCGTACAGAACCGTGTTGAAGGCTGCATGAACGAGCTGAAAACCCATCCGGACATCAAACTGCTCTCCTACAACCAGAACGCCAAAGGCAGTCGTGAAGGCGGACTGGAAGTGATGACCGGTCTGCTCTCGGCTAACCCGAAAATTGACGCCGTGTTTGCCATCAACGACCCGACAGCGATTGGCGCGGACTTAGCCGCGAAACAGGCGCAGCGCAGCGAATTCTTCATCGTGGGCGTCGATGGATCGCCGGACGGGGAAGAGGCGCTGAAGCGTAAAAACTCGCTGTTTGTCGCCACGCCCGCCCAGGATCCGCAGGTGATGGCGGCTAAAGCGGTTGAGATTGGCTATGACATCCTGCAGGGCAAACCCGCGCCGGATAAGCCGGTGCTGATCCCGGTGAAACTGATCGATCGTAATAATATCGGCAGCTATCAGGGCTGGACGGTGAAATAAGCGTCAGGGCGGCACCTTCGGGTGCCGCTCTCAGGAGGCCACCATGCAACGTTCAGAGGTTAATGACTACCTGCAGCATACGCGCGAGTTTTTCCGCCAGCAGGATGTGCATCTGCCGCCGTGGGCCGATTACAGCGTCAGCCAGTGGCGTGCGCAGGATCGCGACGTGATACAGGAGATTCTGGCGCTGCGGCTGGGCTGGGATCTCACCAGCTTTGGCGCGGCAGATTTTATGCAGACCGGCCTAACGCTGTTTACGCTGCGTAACGGCTCGCCAGGCGGACAGCCGTGGCATAAATCCTACGCCGAGAAGATCATGCACGTGCGCGAAGGGCAGCTGACGCCGATGCACTATCATCCGCGCAAGATGGAAGACATTATCAATCGCGGCGGCGGCAACCTGATTGTCGAACTGCATAACCGCGACGGCGACGGGCTGGCAGACTCGCCAGTGGCGGTGTCGCTGGATGGCCTGCGCCAGATCCATGCTGTCGGAACACAGCTGCGACTCTCTCCGGGTGAAAGCGTGACGCTGGAGGCGGGCGTCTGGCACAGTTTCTGGGGCGAAAATGGCTTCGGCGACGTGCTGGTGGGTGAGGTATCGATGCCCAACGATGATGAAAATGACAACGTGTTTCTGACGCCGCTGGCCCGTTTTAATCCGCTGAATGAGGATGAAGCGCCGCGCTGGCTGCTGTGTAATGACTATGCGAACGGCTTTCTGTGAGTTGCCCTCCACTGAGCGCAGAATGGCAGGGCGCATCAAGTTCGCTTATCTGTCATGTTTCAGTGCCGGTCAGCCTGAGTTTTCTGATGCTGCGTGCGGGCGGTTCACCGAACAGGCGCGCATATTCCCGGGTAAACTGCGTCAGACTCTCGTAGCCCACATCTGCCGCGACGGCGGCGACATTGCCGGGCCGCAGCACCAGCGCTTTGCGCGCCTCATAGAGCCGGAGATGTTTTTGATACTGCAGCGGCGAAAGCCCGGTGGTGGCCCGAAAGCCACGATGGAAGGCCGACAGACTCATGCCCGCCATCGCTGCCAGCGTCTCAATGCGAAACGCGGTGGCATAGTGCGCGCGCAGCCAGACCAGCGCCTTTCTGATCTTCGCAAAATGCCCGTTTAACTCTGCTGCCTGACGCAGCACGCCGCCCTGCGTACCCTGCAACAGCCGGTAAAGCATCTCGCGCTCCACCAGCGGCGCCATCACCGCGATCTCCTCCGGTTTTGTCAGCAGGCGCACCATCCGCAGCCAGACATCCGCCAGCGCATCATCCACCCTGTTAACCGAAATGCCTTTGTTCGTAGCGTGAAGAGCGGTCACAGGCATCTGATGCAGCAGATCGCTGATGGCGGCGAAATCGAGCGTCAGACGTACGGCGAGATAGGGCGAGGCTTCGCTGGCTTCAGTGATGTCGCCAGTGGCGGGCAGATCGAACGACGCGGTAAACATTTCACCTGCGGAATAGCGGATGGATTGTGCGCCCACCTGCAGCCTTTTTTCTCCCTGCAGAATCAGGCTGACGAACGGCGGATAGATTTCTGGCGGCAGAGCCATCGGCTGGCTGACGCGATAGAGATCCACGCGCGGAATCGTCGTCGCAGTGAGGTCGTCTGCCGCGCACGCCAGCACTTCATCTCTTAACGCTTCAAGGCCTTTCATATTGCGTGACTCCGGCGGATTCAGCGCCTGACAGGAGAAAGCAGGAATGGGCAAATTTTAGGCAGGATTGCAGCCGCCGCGCAACCGGCTGAGGATTATTCTCGCTCTCTGGTCTTTGAGCAGGATGGTATGGAATGAAAATTGAAGAAGCAGTAATCATGATTACCGGCGCATCATCGGGGATCGGTGAAGCCACGGCGCGTGCGGCGCTGCAGGCGGGTACGCGGGTTATCTTACTGGCACGACGCAAAGACCGACTGGATGCTCTCGCGGATGGATCAGGCAAAGCGCTGGCAGTAGCCTGCGATGTGACTCAGCCTGACCAGATTGCAAACGCCGTCAGACAGGGGCTGGCACGCTTTGGCCAGATTGATGTGCTCATCAACAATGCCGGGCAGGGGCTGTACGCGGCGGTTGAGGAAATAGAGGCGGCGGAATTCAGGGCGCTGCTTGAGCTGAACCTGATTGCCCCGCTGATGATGATGCAGGCGGTGATCCCACCAATGCGGCGGCAGGGCGCATTATCAACGTCAGCTCTGGGGCGACGCTGGCAACGTATCCAGGGTCGGCGGCCTATACCAGTTCCAAAGCGGGGCTGAATATGCTCTCCGGCGTGGCGCGGCTGGAACTGGCTGAGGCCGGGATTACGGTTTCCACGGTGTATCCGTTTATGACCCGCTCAGAATTTTATCAGTCGGTGAAGTCGGGACAGGAAGCCGCGATTGCGCAGGCTGAGCAGAGCGCCGCATTCGCGCACGCGCCTGAGCGCGTGGCGGAAAAAATTCTGGCAATGGTTGAAAGCGGAGAGGCACAGGGGGATCTGGTGCCGCGTGCCTGGGGCGGAACGTATGACGACTGAGGTGAGCACGCCTGTCACTGGCAGGCCGCTCAGAATGACTCAGGCGATCTGGCTGGCGCGCGGCGCGATTTCCGGTTTCATCACGTCAGCGGAAAAGACGTAACCCAGCCCGCGAATGGTGCGGATCAGGTCAGGCTGATGCGGGTTGGTTTCAATTTTGCGGCGCAGTCGCATAATCAGCACGTCGATGGTGCGGTCAAACACATCGAGACTTTCACTGTGGGTCAGCTCCAGCAGCTGATCGCGGGTCAGCACCTTACGGGCGTGACGCACCAGCGCGCGCAGCAGGCTGTATTCTCCCTGGGTCAGCGGCACCAGTTCGCGCTGCGGATTAAACAGCTGGCAGCGGCCATCGTCCAGTTGCCAGCCGCCAAACCGCCAGCCCGCCTGTTCAGGATCGGCCTGTGCAATACGCCCGCTGCGACGCAAAGCGGCACGGGCGCGGGCCACCACCACGCGGGGATTAAAAGGCTTGGCGATGTAGTCGTCTGCGCCCATCTCCAGACCCACCACCATCTCCGCTTCGGACCCCATACCGGTCAGCATAATCACCAGTACCTCGGGTCGCTGACGCTGGAGCTGCTGCAACACCAGCAGCCCGTTGGTATCGGGCAGCATCATATCCAGCATCACCAGCGAAATCTCCGGGTGCTCGCTGAGCATCGATAGCGCCTCGCGTCCCTGATGACAGCGGTAGACCGTTAACAGATGTTCACTTAACGCATCCTGCAGGACGTCACAGACAGCAGGATCATCATCCACCACCAAAATCGCTGGCTTCATGGCGCGGCCTCAATGTTACGAAAGAGTTAATTCTGGAGTCTACACAGGCCAGAGAAGGTTGCTGAAGCAGCATGCTGAAACGTGACCCGCTTCGCCTGTGAGAGTCTGGAAGCGTGCGCTGGCGCAGAGTTTTTGGCGGTTGCTGATTTGCCGCAGGAAAACGATTGCGCGGGATCGGTGCATTGCACCATAATCGCGCCCTGTTTTGATTCGGAATCTTCTTAGGCGTGTCCAGCTATGCCAGGTAATCGATTGCGTCAGCAGATGGCATGGCAATTGCTTTGGGCAGTGGGTAAGTCAGGGATTTCAGGCGGTTCTGGCACGCAAGTATGCAGCGGCCAGCATCCATATCCCGGAAACAGAATAATCAGCATACAAACCCCTTTGGCAAGAGAGACGGCTGTCTCCTGTATCGAGAGATGATGATGTTAGAAAAACTATTCAAACTCAAAGCGCATAACACCACGGTTCGTACCGAGATTATCGCCGGGATCACTACCTTCCTGGCAATGGCCTATATTCTGTTTGTGAACCCGAGCATTCTGGGCGCAACCGGCATGGATAAGGGCGCGGTGTTTGTCGCGACCTGTCTGGCGGCGGCGATTGGCTGCGTGCTGATGGGGCTGATCGCCAACTACCCGATCGCGCTGGCACCCGGCATGGGACTGAACGCCTTCTTCACCTATACCGTGGTGCTGCACATGGGCTACACGTGGCAGGTTGCGCTGGGCGCGGTGTTTCTCTCGGCGGTGATTTTCTTCGCGATGTCGCTGTTTAAAATCCGCGAGTGGATTATTGCCAGTATCCCGCTGCCGCTGCGCGCCGGGATTGGTGCAGGTATCGGGCTGTTCCTGGCGATTATTGCCCTGGAAGGGGCGGGCATCGTGGTCGATAACCCGGCGACGCTGGTGGGCATTGGCGATCTGACCAAACCGGGTCCGCTGTTGGCGATGCTTGGCTTTGTGGTGATCGTGGTACTGGAAGCGCGTCGCGTGACCGGTGCGGTGCTGATCGGCATCCTGCTGGTGACCTTTATCTCGATGGGCATCGGTCTGTCGCCGTTCGCGGGCGTCTTCTCTGCGCCGCCATCCATCGCACCGACCTTCCTGCAACTGGATATCGCCGGGGCATTTAACGTCGGCCTGATCAGCGTGATCTTTGCCTTCCTGTTTGTCGATGTGTTTGATAACACCGGCACGCTGCTGGGCGTGACTAAACGTGCCGGTCTGGCGGATGAGCAGGGCAATGTGCCCAAGATGGGGCGTGCGCTGATTGCCGACAGTGCGGCTGCACTGTTTGGCTCACTGCTCGGCACCTCGACCACCACCAGTTATGTGGAATCGGCGGCGGGCGTGAGTGCCGGTGGCCGTACCGGACTGACAGCGATCGTGGTGGGTGTGCTGTTCCTGCTGGCACTGTTCTTCTCGCCGCTGGCCTCCAGCGTGCCGGTTTACGCCACTGCGCCTGCGCTGCTGTTTGTGGCGGTATTGATGGCATCGGGACTGGCGGATATCGACTGGAAAGATATCACCACGGCCGCGCCGGTTACCGTGACTGCGCTGACCATGCCGCTGACCTATTCTATTGCTAACGGCATCGCGTTTGGTTTTATTACCTGGACGCTGGTGAAGCTGCTGAGCGGTCGTGTGAAGGAGGTAAATGCGGCGCTGGTGATTCTGTCGATTTTGTTTGTGATTAAGCTTGGGTGGTTAAGTGCTTAATTTACCGCGTTGCGGTTAAGGAACGCTTAGCAGCGGGCAGAGGCTGAGAAGGGATCGCTTTGCAGCGGGCTGGCACTGAGAAGGTTACGCCCGCCAGGCGATGGGGAGTTTCAGGTTGCCGGTGCAGGCGGACGCGTCAAGGGGCGGACGCCCGCCCCTTGACAATCCCGGCGTCCGGCTGCCTGCGCGCCCCGCTGTGCGGGGTGCCCTCGTCACGTCCTGCGGCCGACGGACCGTCCGGACGCGCCATTCCTGGCGCGAACCGTCCTTTCGCCGACGT
>NZ_JACVVI010000023.1:0-66052 GCF_016658625.1 Pantoea sp. S62
CGACCCCCACCATGTCAAGGTGGTGCTCTAACCAACTGAGCTAAGAGCGCAACATGCTGTCAGGGCGACAGCGGGGACGAATATTAACGGCAGCGCAGAAGCCTGGCAAGGGGAAAATAGTTTTTTCGCCATGACTGAGCAGCAACTGTGCTAACCGTCGTTTTTTTCGTCATTGCGGGCTATAAATAGCCCGCTTTTACAGTTATCGCGCCGCGCGCGCCAGGATGATTTCCGCAGATGCCCGCTGTAAGCGTCTGATGCGCCAGAGCATCATGACCGCCGCTGAGGTCAGACCGATAATAAAGCCGCACCAGAAGCCCGCTGGTCCCATCCGGGGCACCAGCCAGTCGGTCAGCGCCAGCAGATACCCGGCGGGCAGTCCCAGCAGCCAGTAAGCGATAAAGGTAATAAAGAAAATGGACCTTGTGTCTTTATAGCCGCGCAGGATCCCGCTGCCAATCACCTGTATCGAGTCCGAGAATTGATAAATCGCTGCCAGCAGCATCAGTTGCGCCGCCAGTGTGACCACTTCGGGGTTGTCGTTATAGAGCAGGGCAATCTGATGACGAAACGTCACGGTAAAAATCGCGGTCAGCGCTGCCATGCTGATGCCCACACCCTGGGCGGTCCAGGCGGCGACTCTTGCCTGCTCGGTAGAGCCCTGGCCCAGACGATAGCCG
The DNA here is from genome assembly GCF_016658625.1 of Pantoea sp. S62. Classification (NCBI taxonomy): domain Bacteria; kingdom Pseudomonadati; phylum Pseudomonadota; class Gammaproteobacteria; order Enterobacterales; family Erwiniaceae; genus Pantoea; species Pantoea sp. S62. Next base: position 681 of record NZ_JACVVI010000023.1, read on the forward strand.
ACACGGATGGTGGTCGCCACACCCAGCGACAGCGGCATCACAAACATCAGTGAACTGAAGTTCAGCGCAATCTGGTGGCCAGCCACGTCAACGATGCCCAGTGGCGACACCAGCAGAGCCACAACGGCAAACAGCGTGACTTCAAAGAACAACGCCAGTGCTACCGGCAATCCCAGCGTCATTAAGCGGCTCAGAATCGGACGCGAAGGCGGCGACCAACGACTCTCCATCCGGATATCGCGCATGCTGCCCATCCGGCGTACCCATAAGCGCATGCAGATAAACATCACCCAGTAGACCGATGCCGTTGCCACGCCGCAGCCGACGCCACCCAACGCGGGCATGCCGAAGTGGCCGTAGATAAAGACATAGTTCAGCGGGATGTTAAACATCAGGCCCAGAAAGCCCAGCACCATGCCGGGTTTGGTTTTCGACAGCCCCTCGCACTGATTTCGCAGCACCTGAAAGAAGAGATAGCCTGGCGCGCCGAACAGCAGGGCATGCAGATAGCCCTCGGCTTTAAGCGCCAGCGCGGGATCGATGTCATGCATCGCCCGGATAAGATAACCGGCGTGCCACAGCAGCACCATAATCAGCAGCGAGACAAAAAAGGCGAGCCAGTAGCCCTGGCGGATCTGTTCGCCGATGCGTTCGCGGCGGCCTGAACCGTTGAGTTGCGCAACGGTGGGCGTCAATGCAAGCAGAAGACCATGACCAAACAGGATGGCAGGAAGCCAGACAGAGGTGCCGACAGCAACGGCGGCCATATCCGTGGCGCTGACTGCGCCGGCCATAATGGTATCCACAAATCCCATTGCGGTTTGGGCCACCTGAGCAAGGATGACCGGAATCGCAAGGGCCAGCAATTGACGCGCTTCTGTTAAATACTTCTGCACGTTAACACCTGACTTATTAAATGAATTAAAAGGGCAGAAAGCCCGGGGAATAGCGCGAACCAGTGTAACCGGGGTAACAGAATTCGCCAATCTTTGTCACACAATGCGTTTTGAACCCCATTAATGGGGTGAGGTGGGGTGAAATCTATCAGCCGACCGGAGCTGTGATAAACTAGCGTAAACTTCGCAGAGGCAAAGACTATGTTTACCGGTATTGTACAGGGCACCGCAGAAATCGTGTCCATTGAAGAAAAAGAACTGTTTCGTACCCACACTGTCCGACTGCCAGAAGAGCTCCTGCCAGGACTGGCGCTGGGCGCATCCGTAGCCCATAACGGGTGCTGCCTGACCGTGACGGCAATAGAAGGTGACCGCGTCAGTTTTGATTTAATTAAAGAGACATTGCGCGTGACTAACCTTGGCGATTTACGCCAGGGCGATGTGGTGAATATTGAGCGTGCAGCGAAATTCAGCGACGAAATAGGCGGTCATCTGATGTCAGGTCATATTATGACCACCGCTGAAATCTGCAGGATTATCCAGTCAGAACACAATCGCGAAGTCTGGTTTAAAATCCAGGATCCGATGCAGATGAAATATATTCTGCATAAAGGTTTCGTCGGCATCGACGGTATCAGTCTGACGGTAGGTGATGTGACGAAGACCAAATTCTGCGTCTATCTGATTCCGGAAACGCTGGAGCGCACGACTCTGGGCGCGAAGACCTTTGGCGACCGGGTCAACATTGAGATCGATCCGCATACACAGGCAATCGTAGAGACCGTTGAGCGGGTGTTAGCCCAGCGCGATGCCGCGGCGGCAATGAGTATGCTGACCGGGCAGCCTGCCTCCGAGAGTTAATAAAGGGCGTGTAAGCGCCTTTGAGAGTAGTGATAGGATCTGAACTGTTTTGCTGTTTTACCGAGCCATCACAGGGAACAGGGTCAGATCGGAAAGACGCAAAATCTGCCATCCATGGCACGCTCGGCCCGCGCGATTACGCACCTCATCCCTGAGGTGCGCCCGTTGCCGGGCCAACGCGTTGCGTTGTTCAAAAACGCTCCCGGCGTTTTTGTCACAGGCGCGGGACGCTTTCCTCTTCTGACCCTGTTCCCTGCGCGTTGAGCTTATTCGTTGCTGTGAGATTCAATATGATTTGGCATTCGCAGCGTTTGCATGACAGAGCACTACCGCGCCACCCGTAATCCACCCTCAACACCGCGACTGAACACAATCTGCCACAGCTGAATATCACGCGCGCGGAAGGCACCCGCACAGGCATTGAGATAATAGGAGAACATCCGCTTAAAGCGTTCGCCATAGTTATCGGCCAGCTCCGGCCAGGCCTGCAAAAAGCGCTCATGCCAGGCCATCAGCGTTTTGTCGTAATCGGCCCCAAAGTTATGCCAGTCTTCCAGAATAAAATGCGGCTCGCTGGCATCCGCCACGTGACGCACTGAAGGCAGGCAGCCGTTGGGGAAGATATATTTGTCGATCCAGGGATCGACGCTCATATCGGTTTTAATCGCGCCAATGGTGTGAAGCAGAAAAATTCCGTCAGGCTTTAAATTACGATCAACCACATCAAAATAGGTGGCGTAATTCTTCGGCCCGACATGCTCGAACATGCCTACTGAAACGATGCGATCAAACTGCTCATTCAGATCGCGATAATCCTGCAACAGAATCGTGACGTCTAATCCGCTACAGCGCTGCTGCGCCAGTTTCTGTTGTTCGGCGGAAATCGTGACGCCATGCACGTTGACGCCATAATGACGTGCGGCAAATTCCGCGAGTCCGCCCCAGCCACAGCCGATATCCAGCAGCGACATTCCGGGTTCCAGCGCTAATTTACGGCAAATCATATCCAGCTTGGCTTCCTGCGCCGTCGCCAGGGTCGTAGCTTCTTTCCAGTAGCCACAGGAATATTGCATATAGGGGTCGAGCATCAGTGAAAAGAGATCGTTACCCAGGTCGTAATGCTCTTTACCGACAATCCAGGCCCGCTTTTTTGACTGCAGATTGGTTAAGCGGGCAGCGGCAATGCGCAGCGTATCTTTAAAGTGATGCGGGAGTTGCTGATCGAGTTTATGTTTCAGCACCTGATGGAAGAAAATATCCAGCCGATCGCACTCCCACCATCCATCCATATAGCTCTCACCGAGCCCAAGCGATCCCTCCTGCAGAACACGCTTAAAAAAGCCGGGATGATTAATATGAATATCCCAGGGACGTGAACCATTAATTTCAATATCCGCTTTTTCCAGCATCTCGTGGACGATGCGATACCAATGGTTTTCTTCAGGGCTCACTGCTTCTGCATAAGATGAACTCATAGCTTTTCCACCACCTGTCCAATCTGAACCTGAACAAAGAGTAGTCAATTTCGTCAGGCATTGAGAAACGGTACGGATGACTCCGCACACCGGTTGACTGTGTGATACAGAGGACTGGACTAGCCTGCAGCAGGTCGGTCTGGGTAAGAATAACGCGCGCGAATACCGTCCCGGCAACAGGGTGCCAATCAGATTATTACGTTATTATATTGTTGATTTATTACAGATTTGTTGACCCGGATGAGTATATGCTCACGCGGGTCAATATTCAATGACTTATTGTTAGGAGGCTAACGAAAAAGTCAGTGTGTCAGTGATTATCCTGGCAGGCAGGTTGCGCGGAGGCAACAACAGTTTGTGCGCTTGCGGTACGCTGTATGACGTAACCCACCAGCGCCAGCAGAATCGTCACCGTCATCATCAGCGTAGTGGTAAACAGTGCATGTGTTAATCCGGCAGAGACTGCCAGGCTTGCAGCGAAGCAGAGTCCTAGCTGTAAAGTGTTCTGCAATGCGGCCGCTTTACCGGTGGCGTGCGGGAAGGGCGTCAGCGCACTGGAAACCACGATTGGATAGATCGCACCGTTAGCCAGCGCCATACCGCAGAACGGCACCATCAGGCTCACCAGCGTGCTGCCGCCTGACAGCGCGACGGCAAACAGCGCCAGAATGCTCAGGCTGTAAATGCCCAGCAGCCACGGTAACAGCTGAGCGCCATTAAAGCGGTTAAGAAGGGCACGACAGCTGAATCCACCAATCAAAAAGGCGAGCGTCTGGGGCACATAACTCAGACCGATATCGGCGGGTGAAAGGCCCAGATCCGCCAGAATAAACGGCGAGCCGGTCAGCCAGGCAAAAAAACTGGCTGAACAGGCGGAGTAGACCAGCACGTTGCCGCTGTAAACCCGTGATTTCAGCAGAGTGAAAAAGCCAGGCTGGGCTCCTTTCTCGCGTGCTTCCTGGCGTACGGTGGGCAGGCGCAGCGTGGTCAGAATCAACGCCACCGCAATCAGCGTCAGCACCAGGAAAATCGAACGCCAGTGGAAATGGCCGATGAGCCAGGCACCCAGCAACGGGGCCAGCGCCGGGGAGAGCGCAACCAGCGGCATAATCGTGGCAAAGACTTTGTTAGCGCGCGCGGCAGGATAGCGATCCACTACCAGTGCCTGCCAGCTCACGGCCGCAGCACAGACGCCAATCGCCTGCACAAAGCGCAGCGCCAGCATCAGAGTGATATCATTCACCCACAGCATGCCCGCACAGCCGATGCCAAACATGGCCAGTCCGGCCAGCAGCACCGGTTTACGTCCAATGCGATCGGAAAGCGGTCCCCAGAAGAGCTGCCCACAGGCGAAACCCGCCAGAAAGAGACTCATACTGGCGCTGATCAGGCCCGGCGAGGTATTAAACGTTTGCTGCATCGCACCAAAGGCGGGCAGGTACATATCTGTGGCTAAAAAGCCGAGCATGCTCAGCAGGGCAAGATAGGGCATAAATCCTTTATTAGACAGCATCTCATTCTCATTTTTGCAGGATAAACGCGGCAGAGTGTAAAAGGTGCGTTTGCCGCTGTGAAACGGTAATATTTGCCGATTGCTGTTAAAATTTTTGAAGGCAGATTATGTGGTCAGAATATGCATTAGAGGTCGTTGACGCGGTCGCCCGCGGGGGCAGCTTCAGCGCCGCTGCTCAGGAGCTGCATCGGGTGCCCTCTGCCATCAGCTACACGGTGCGTCAGCTGGAGAACTGGCTGGCAGTGCCGCTGTTCGAACGCCAGCATCGCGAAGTGGTGCTGACACCAGCAGGCGAACATTTTGTCCGGGAAGGGCGCAGCGTCATCAAAAAAATGCTTGCCACCCGGCGGCAGTGTCAGCAACTGGCCAATGGCTGGCGCGGGCAGCTCAGCATTGCCGTTGACCGCATCGCCAAACCTCAGCGCACCCGGCAGCTTGTTAAAGATTTTTATCGCCACTTTCCCGATATGGAACTGATCATCAGCTATGAAGTTTTTAACGGCGTCTGGGATGCACTGGCCGACGGTCGGGTGGAAGTTGCGATTGGGGCCACCCAGGCGATTCCGGTAGGCGGACGGTTTGCATTTCGCGATATGGGTACGCTCAACTGGCGCTGCGTGGTCGCGCCCGATCATCCTCTGACTCAGGCGAACCAGATCGATGATGACACGCTGCGTAGCTGGCCGTCACTGGTGCTGGAAGATACATCACGCGCACTGCCGCGTCGTATGACATGGACGCTGGATAACCAGCGCAGGCTGGTGGTGCCGGAGTGGCAAACCGGACTGGAGTGCGTGCAGGCAGGCTTGTGTGTGGCGATGGTGCCGGGTCATATGGCCAGACCACTGCTCGACAGCGGCGAGCTGGTCGAACTGACGCTGCCGGTGGCATTTCCGGATAGCCCCTGTTGCGTCAGCTGGGCAGAAGATCGCGCATCACCGGCGACAGGCTGGTTGCTCAGCTATCTGGGTGATGCGCAAACGCTTAATCAGGAGTGGTTAAGCGAGGATTAGCGGCGATAGTCGCGGAACGGACCATCTGCCACTGAACGGCGCTCAATCAGCGTCGGATGGACTTCAATCGTTTGTGACACTTCGCGCTTACTGGTGATGCGGTCAAGCAGCATATCCAGCGCTTTCTCACCCAGCTGGGCTTTTGGCTGATGCACCGTGGTCAGGGCAGGGGCGAAATAGCGGGCGTTGCGCACATTGTCATAGCCGATGACCGAAATATCCTGCGGCACGCGCAGACCCATCTCGTCGGCGGCGCAAATGGCCCCCATCGCCATGATATCACCGCCGCAGAACACCGCCGTCGGGCGCTGCTTCTGCGACAGGATCTGCTGCATCGCCTGATAGCCCGACTCCGGCTCAAAGTCACCCTGTACAATCCACTCGGCACGCGGCTGAATACCCGCTTCTTCCAGTGCCTTTAGGAAACCGGCATGGCGTCCGCCGCCGGTGTTACGCTCCATCTGACCGGGGATAGCACCAATATCACGGTGTCCGCGTTCAATCAGATAGCGTCCCGCCAGATAGCCGCCCTGGAAAGCATTATCCAGCACCGTGTCAGTAAAGTCGGCGCGCGATTCGCCCCAGTCCATCACCACCATCGGGATATTGCGGTTCTCTTCCAGCATCTGCAGCAGATCGTCCGGATACTCAGAGCACATCACCAGCAGACCATCGACGCGCTTCTGCGCCATCATGCTGAGGTAAGCGCGCTGTTTTTGCAGATCGTTATGCGCATTACCCAGAATCAGCGTATAGCCTTTGTCAAAACAGTGGTTTTCAACCGCTTCAATAATTTCAGCGAAATAGGGCGCTTCGCTGGAGGTGGCAAGCAGGCCCAGCGTTTTGGTGTGGTTTACTTTCAGGCTGCGCGCCACAGCACTTGGCGAGTAGTGCAGTTCCTTAATTGCCTGCCAGACCGCCTCGCGTGTTTCTTCAGCGACAAAGCGGGTTTTATTGATGACGTGCGAAACGGTGGTCGTTGAGACGCCGGCGCGTTTCGCCACATCTTTAATTGTTGCCATGAAAATCGGACTCCAGTGCTTACCTAACTCTATGATAAGCGTAATGTTAAACGTTTGCGTCTGCTCAGGGTTTTTTCCGCAAAAATGCGGCTTTTCTGGCCGGTTAACAGGCGGCTGGCGGAGAAAAAACGCCTGAAAAGATGCGCAAACGGAATCAGGGTTGCGCGCGTTGCGCAACAAAGGCGGGATTCTAACAAGGCTGAACGGATAAAACGAGATTTTTACCGGACCCTGTGGGAAAATGCTATATCCCTGCAAAGCGTGTGACTAAGGAGCAAGCAATGAGTACCGATTTGAAACTGGCTTTGATGACCACTGTCGGCTGTCTGCTGATGATTGTGGCCTTTAGTTTTACTGCCATTCTGCACTAATAAAAAAAGCCGGGATTATCCCGGCTTTTTTCTGACTGTTCTGCTGCTCAGCGTATCGTTTTCGGCGTCATCACCCGACGGGCACCAATATAGTGGCGCTGCCAGTAATCTTCCCCTAATGCACTGATCTGAATATCTTTGCCGGTACGTGGCGACTGAATAAACTTGCCATCGCCCAAATAAACGCCGACGTGGTCCGCTGTGCCGCGGCCATTAATACGGAAGAAGACCAGATCGCCTTTCTCCAGCGACTCACGCTTGATCGGCGCGGCGTCACGCAGGTGATACATCTCGTTAGCGGTACGCGGGATCTTAAATTTCACCAGGTCTTTATAGGCATACCAGACCAGACCGCTGCAATCGAAACCGGTATGTGGAGAGGTGCCGCCCCACTGATAGGGTTTACCCAACTGCCCCATCAGCTTGGTCATTGCGGTCTCACGCGCCTTCTGATAGCGCTGGCGGTGGGATTTGCTCATTTTAATCGTGCCTGGCTCGCGGGTGGTGACCTCAGCGGTTTTCAGCTGGCGCTGATGCCCATAGCGTTTCTTCTCTTTATTTTTTTCTTTGCTTTTGCTGATACGGGCGGTTTTGAGCGAGGTCTTCTTAGCAGGCGTCTGTTTAGCAGTGAGTTCGACTTTTTTTTGTTTTTTCGTTTTAAGTTTTTGGTCAGGGCTGAGACGAGTTTTTTTCGTCACCGTTTTTACCGGGCGACGCTTGCGGCGTTCATCGTCGCGCGCACTCTTTTTCTCTGCTTTATGCGTATTGACGTTCACCGGCGCGTGAGGCGACGCAGCGGCGATGTTGAAAAACAGTTGCGCAAAGGCCAGCATAAAAAGCGTAATGATTAAACGCATAGTCCATTAATTAGTTAAGTTGTCAGGGCCACTACGCACCGCGACAAAGTTGAGATTAATCTGATCCAGGATCAGTGCCCAGGCCATTCTAGTCCAGTTCGCTTAAAAACTGTAATGCCTTTTAATGTTAATCTTTGCAGCCCACGTGATTGCACTGAAAATGAACATTTTCAGCATGTTATACCAACGGAATTATTACGAATTATTAAACTGTTACCAGCTGTTAATACCTGAAGTTAAATGTCCTGCGCACGGGACTTAACAATGATGGTCATTTAATCGGGCAGGGAGCAAAATCTCATTTTCAGTCACGCTGTGAAGTCGCTACAATAAACAAACACGAAGTAACGAATTAAGGAAGGCAATTATGAGTACTGTAGAAAAAATTCAGCGCCAGATCGCAGAAAACCCGATCCTGCTGTACATGAAAGGTTCCCCGAAACTGCCAAGCTGCGGTTTCTCTGCACAGGCGGTGCAGGCGCTGTCAGCCTGCGGTGAGCGTTTTGCTTACGTGGATATTCTGCAGAACCCGGACATTCGTGCTGAGCTGCCGAAATACGCTAACTGGCCGACCTTCCCGCAGCTATGGGTGGATGGTGAACTGGTTGGTGGATGCGACATCATCGTCGAGATGTTACAGCGTGGTGAACTGCAGTCGCTGATCAAAGAGACCGCAGAAAAATTTAAAGAAGCAGAATAAAAAAAGGCCGACATTATGTCGGCCTCTTTCATTGTGGCATCCCTTATGCGGATGTCGTGGCGTCTGCGTCGCCCCCGGCGAAGGGCAGAGGCCAGCCACCTAACCGTTTCCAGCGGTTCACCAGCTCGCAGAACAGTGTCGCCGTCTGCTGAGTGTCATAGAGCGCTGAATGCGCCTGCGTACTGTCAAACTCCATTCCCGCCGCAATACAGGCTTTCGCCAGCACCGTCTGACCCAGCACCAGTCCGCTCAGCGCTGCGGTATCAAAGGTGGCAAACGGGTGAAACGGATTGCGCTTCAGGCTGGCACGTTCTGCTGCCGCTGACATAAAGTTCAGATCAAACGTGGCATTGTGCGCCACCATAATGGCGCGATTGCAGCCGCTATCTTTAATGCCCTTGCGCACCATTTTGAAAATGGCGTGCAGCGCCTCATATTCACTCACCGCGCCGCGCAGCGGATTACTCGGATCGATACCGGTAAAGGCCAGCGCTTCCGGATGCAGCAGCGAGCCGACAAAGGGTTCGACGTTGAAATGCAGCGTCTGGTCAATCTGAATCCATCCCTCTTCATCCATTTTCAGCGTGATAGCGGCAATCTCCAGTAACGCATCGGTTTGCGCGTTGAAACCAGCGGTTTCAACGTCGATCACCACCGGATAGAAGCCACGGAAACGTTGATTGAGTGCATTAGGGGAATTCGATTCAGACATCAGGATCTCGTTGCAGAAAAAGGGCAGCGCGTATTATGGCAAAAAACGGGGACGGGTGCAGCAGATGAAGCGCAGAGAAAGGGATTCAGCCCACCGGGTCAGGCGGGCTGAGGGGCAGGTTTAGTTGCCCAGGCCGTTACCGGCATCTTTGTTTTCGATCAGCTCAATTTTGTAGCCATCGGGATCTTCAACAAAGGCAATAATGGTGGAGCCGCCTTTAACCGGGCCCGCTTCACGGGTCACATTGCCGCCATCTTTGCGGATACGTTCGCAGGCTGCTGCTGCGTCATCGACGCCCAGCGCGATGTGACCATAAGCATCGCCGAGGTCATATTTATCAACGCCCCAGTTGTAGGTCAGCTCGATCACCGCACCTTCGCTTTCGTCGGTGTAGCCTACGAACGCCAGGGTATATTTATATTCGGTGTTTTCGCTCTGACGCAGCACGCGCATGCCCAGCACACGGGTGTAGAAATCGATTGAACGTTGCAGATCGCCAACGCGCAGCATGGTATGAAGTAAACGCATAACATCCTCTTTTAAATAAAACGCCATCGCCGGATGACCCAGGCGCTAAGTATAGCGACGAAAATCGCCATTGAATAATGGCTGCCGTCATCGTCCCGGACGGCAGCCCAAACAGATTACAGTGTCGGGTAGTCGATATAACCTTCCGCGCCGCCGCCGTAGAAGCTTTCCGGGCGCTGTGGGTTAAGTGGGGCATCCTGCTGCAGACGCTCAACCAGATCCGGGTTAGCAATGTAATCACGACCAAATGCAACCGCATCGATCAGACCGCGACCAATCAGATCATCCGCTTTCTCAACGGTGTAAGCACCGGCACCAATGATGGCGCCCGGGAAGAGATCGCGCACTTTCTGACGGAAGGCGTCGGTGTAAGGCTTGCCGCCGGCCCAGTCTGGTTCAGAGAGGTGCAGATAGGCGATGTTGCGTTTTGCCAGCTCACCGATGTACCACAGCGCCGCTTCTTCTTCATCCGGACCGTTGTCCAGATTCTGGAAGCTGCCGATAGGCGAGACGCGGATACCAATGCGATCGGCTGACCAGTTGGCGATCACCGCATCGACCACTTCCAGCGCAAAGCGACCGCGTTTTTCGATGCTGCCACCATATTCGTCGGTACGCTGGTTTGAACCCGGTGACAGGAACTGGTGCATCAGGTAGCCGTGCGCGGAGTGCAGCTCGAGCAGGTCGAAGTCTGCTTCACGTGCATTCGCCGCAGCCTGACCAAAATCGGCCACGATCTGCTGGATCTCCGGCACCGTCAGTTCGCGCGGTACAGAGGTGTCTTCGCGATAGACGCTGCCATCTTCAGCACGCAGTGACGTACGCGTACCCGCAGCAATGGCGGATGGCGCTACCGGTGCTTTGCCTTCCGGCTGCACGCTATTATGCGAGATACGACCGGTGTGCCATAACTGTACGGCGGTATGACCGCCTGCCTGATGGACACCTTCGTTAATCACTTTCCACGCGGCAATCTGTGGCTGCGTATGTAAGCCTGGCGCACCGGCATAGCCTTTTGCCTGGAAAGAGATCTGGGTTGCTTCGGTGATAATCAGACCGGCGCTGGCGCGCTGACGGTAATACTCCGCCATCATCGGGGTAGGGATGTCGCCTGGCTCAATACTGCGCAGACGGGTCAGCGGTGCCATAAATACGCGGTTTGGGACAGTAATTGCGCCGACTTTCAGCGGACGAAACAGCTGGGTACTCGCCATAATAGCTCCTGATTAGTAGACCAGTCGTCTACAAACACGTTTTTTAAAAATCAGTGGCTTTCAAGCCACTGTTCGATGGTACTCAGTGCCAGACGCAGTGGCTGCGCCTCGCGGGAAATTTTGCTCTGCAGACTGGCGCCCAGCCATAACAGCGACAGCAACTCTGCCATCTGCGCCGGAGGCTGCGGCAGGCTCAGCGACTCCTGCAGCTCTGCGGCAATCAGCGTCCGGGCATAGAGCGCGGTAATCTTTCCTGCACCCTGCTGCAGTGCGTCTCGCATCGGCTCTGAAAGATCGCAGACCTCAGCAGAAACTTTCACGCCCAGACAACCGACAATGTGTCCCTGCTGCACAAACAGCTCAACCGCAGCACGAAAATGATTTAGCAGACGTTCACGCGGTGTGCCGTCTGTCTGGTTGAGCTGTAACTCAACATCCTGCAGATAACGCGCAAAGTAGCGTTCCAGTAACGCCACGCCAAACGCCTCTTTAGAGCGGAAATAGTAGTAGAAGGAGCCTTTCGGCACCGCCGCCTGCGTCAGCAGTTCGCTGAGGCCCATTCCGGTAAAGCCGCGTTGCAGACAGAGCTGTTCACCTGTCTGGAGCAGGTGTTCGCGGGTTTCATTGCGTTGTAGCGTCTTATTCATGGCAGAGAGAGTAGTAGACCGGTTGGTCTAATGCAACGCTGCACCGTGCATTTGGCACAGAGTGTTAACTCACCCGTGAGAGAAAAGGATAATTCTGACGGGGCAAAGCTTAATTCCTGTGCATCCAGGCTACGCTTTTTACTGGACTGTTTATTCTGTTAATCCGGAGTCATGGTGGCCGAGCAGCTTGAGTTTTTCCCGGTTCCCAGCCCCTGTCGCGGCATCTGCCAGACCGATGCACGTGGCTACTGCCTGGGATGTTTACGCAGCCGCGATGAGCGGTTCAACTGGCTGCGCTTCAGCGATGCGCAAAAGCGGGAAGTCATTCGTCTCTGTCAGCAGCGTCGTCTGCGCCTGCAGCGGCAGCAGAAAGGCGAAGAGCCACCCGAGCCACAACAGCCGGAGTTATTCTGACGACTTTCCGCTTTCCGTTATACTCTCTGACACATTAATTACAGCCAACGCGCAACAGGGAGAACGTCATGTTAGAACCGCAGGCCATCGCTTTACAGGGCCCCGATTTTTCACCGCTGGTTATGGGGTACTGGCGTCTGATGGAGTGGGGCATGTCGCCGCAGGAGCGGGTTGCGTTTATTGAGCACCATCTGAGGCTCGGCATTACCACCGTTGATCATGCGGACATTTACGGCGACTACCAGTGTGAGGCGGCCTTTGGCGAGGCGCTGAAGCTGGCTCCCGGACTGCGCGATCAGCTTCAGATTGTGACCAAGTGCGGCATTGCCACCCGCGCCCGACCTGAACATCAGATTGGCCACTACATTACCGACAAAAATCATATCCTGCAGAGTGCTGAAAACTCGCTGCGCCATTTCCACACCGATCGTCTTGACCTGCTGCTGATCCATCGTCCCGATCCGCTGATGGCGGCTGACGAAGTGGCTGAAGCCTTTATGGCACTTCATCAAAGCGGCAAGGTGCTGAATTTTGGCGTCTCGAATTTCACACCATCCCAGTTTTCACTGCTGCAATCCCGTCTGCCGTTCTCGCTGGTCACGAATCAGCTGGAGATTTCACCCGTGCAGCAAAGCGTGCTGCTGGATGGATCGCTGGATCAGTGCCAGCAACTGCGCATTCGTCCGATGGCCTGGTCCTGTCTCGGCGGCGGACGTCTGTTCAACGATCCTCACTTCCAGCCCCTGCGTAATGAACTGGAGGTGGTGCGGCAGGAAACCGGTGCCACCAGTCTGGAGCAGGTGGTCTATGCCTGGATACTGATGCTGCCGTCGCGGCCTCTGCCGATCATCGGCTCAGGCAAAGCGGCGCGCGTTAGCGAAGCCGCCGGGGCACTGGATTTATCCCTGTCGCGGCAGCAGTGGTTCCGTATTCGCAAAGCGGCGCTGGGATTTGATGTGCCCTGAAGCGTAAAACTGCGTCAATCTTCGGCAAAATAGTGCAACAGCGACCAGACTTATCTCAAACCCTGGGATACAAATGGAGTCAACATGAAAATGAAAGCAGTTGCGCTTTTTGCGCTGATCGCCTGCGGCTCAGCACAGGCTGCCAGCGAGCAGGTTACGATCCATCAGGTTACCGCTGAAGGGATTGGCAAATCGCTGGGCACCGTTAAGATTGACGAGACCCAGTATGGTCTGCAGTTTACGCCGGACCTGCAGGGACTGAAGCCGGGCATTCACGGTTTTCATGTCCATGCTAAAGGCAGCTGTGAACCGGGTGAATCTGAGGGGAAAGTGGTCGCCGCCGGTGCGGCTGGCGGTCACCTGGATCCGGCTAACAGCGGCAAACATCTGGGGCCGTATGCTGAAGGTCACCTGGGCGACCTGCCCGCGATCTATGTTGATGAGAAAGGCAGTGCCACCTATCCGGTGCTGGCGCCACGGCTGAAGTCGTTAAAAGAGATCAAAGGCAAAGCGCTGATGGTGCATGCTGGCGGAGATAATCATGCCGATCATCCTGCACCGCTGGGCGGCGGCGGGGCACGTTATGCCTGCGGCGTTATCTGAATTTCCGGGCGGCAGGCAATAGCCGCCCTTTTTATCCCGCCTGTTTATGAATTGTTATACCATCCCCGTCATTTCCCCCCTATGATATTGATTCAGGTAAGAAAGCGTGATGAGGAAAGGAGCGGGAAAATGAAATTCAAGGGTGCATTACTGCTGTGTCTGCTGCTGGTGGGATGCGATAAACCCAATGATACGCAACTGGTCACTGAAACCGGACGGGAGCTTCAGCGCACCATTGATACCAGCAAGATGCGTGTCACCTGTGAAAAGCTCGCCAAAGGTCGTGAATGGCTCAGTCGGAACATGGTGCGCAAGCTGGAAGCGCAGGGGTGCGATCAGGTTTTTCGCAGCGCCACTGAAACCAATTTCACTGACACCACAATTTATCGCCGCACCATGACCATGGTGTGCGGTGGCATTCACGGTCAGAGTTTTACCGGCACCGAACTGACGCGTCGCTTTATCTTCTCACCTGATGAGAAAGCGCTGGTGATTGAACCGATGACCGAGATGGATAAAACCCGCTTCGAGGGCCATAAAACGCTGCAACAGCTGCAGGATGATTTTAACCGTCAACAGCAGCAGTATTGCCAGTAATCACTCCGGCACAGCCTGCTTCAGCTGTGCCAGCGAACAGCGTAATCGCCAGATAATCCCTGCCAGTTCGCTGGCCTCATTGTTTTCCAGCGCCAGTAACGCGGTAATGGTCGCTTCCAGTTCCGTCAGCATCTGTTCCAGCGAACTGTGTCGTACGCCGCGGCTGCTGATAATCTGCTGTAAATTTTGCAGGCTGTTATCGCGAAATGCCATCAGCGTTGCTGAACCGGCGCGCCATTCACGCAGCTGCCAGACGATATGCGAACAGTTGAGCAGCACCACGCCCCAGCGCAGAAGCCAGACGCGCGCCTGCTCATCCCGGCTATGGCTGAGCTGGCTGATGCGATGATAAATCTGCGATTCAAAGCGGCTCTCGCTGAGCCGGGGTCGTTGCCGCAGCTGATCGAGAAACGCCAGCCGCAGTGCCCGGATATGCCGCCGGCTGCGCCGCGCATCGGAGCTGGGCCGCAGGATCTGAAACGCCAGCCAGGCGAGCAGCACTCCGCAGACTTTGGCGATGTTATCGTTAAAAAAGTCCTGATAATCCCACGTGGGCGGGTTAGTCACCGCGATAAACGAGCCCATAAAGACGATGAACTGCCCCCACATCCCGGCGCGCTGTTTCTGCTGCAGCTTGAAGAGTTGCAGCGTCACCAGCAACGGAAACAGAAACAGTAAAAACGGCCATAGCTGACCGATCTGCACCATCAGGCCAAACTTCATCACAAAACTAAATGCAAACAGCCACAGCAGCGTTTTCAGCAGCAGCGTGACGCTGCCCCCGGGTGAAGGGGCAGAGGCATAAAGCACGCAGGCAATGGCGGTCAGGGTGAGCGCCGAGGCCCCGGAAGACCATTGCGTATTAATCCAGAAGGCGCAGCCCAGTACGATCACGCAGAAGGTGCGCAGGGCGCTCCAGCCCGCTTCGGCACTGTCACTGTCACGCGCCAGCGCCGGAACCGGCGGTGGCTGAAAGCGGGTATCGGCATCGGCGCGATCCAGCAGACGGATCCAGCGCAGCACGTTGAGGTACATCCAGCAGAAGTAGCGCAGCCGCTGACAAAAGGCGCGCTGCCGGTAGTCGCCATCCGCTGCGGGTGTCACGCTGCGCAGGATTTGCGCCAGACGATATTTATCACACGCCGGTTTTGCCAGCTCCGCCAGCAGTTGCTGCAGCGCCTCAAACAGCGCCTCTGGCGCGTCAGGCCAGTTGAGCAGCATGCGGCGCAGGCTGGAGAGCACGCTGGTAAGTCGCAGCTGCTGGTGCAGCACATAGTTCAGGACGTTGTTCTGTCGGCGAAAACGGTAGTGGCTCCAGAACGCCTGAATGCGCAGCAGGTTCATGGTGAGGATCTGGCTGATGACGTTTTCATGTGCGGTGCGAATGGTATCGCTGGCCGAGGGCTGCAGCAGTAATACCGCATGTTCCAGCAATCGCGCATGCATCTGTTTCAGGGAGGTAATCAGCGTTTCGCCATCGGAGGTGCTCGGCAGCACCATCATCATCAAACCGGCGCACAGAATACCGGAGATCACCTCACAGACGCGAGCCTGGGCGATCGTCCACAGCGAGGTGATATCAGTGATGTTGACGCTGCTGAAGGCAATAATAGCGGCGGTGTAACCCGCCAGCGAAAAGGCATAGGCGACATTGTTCTGGTAGTGGTTTGCAATGCCGGTGCAGAGCGCCAGCCAGCCGGCAATCGCAAAGGTAAACAGCCAGGGCTCATTCAGAGTATGTCCGGCAATCAGCAGCGCGGCGGTGGCCCCGAGCAGACTGCCGACGATGCGGCCCAGACTTTTACCGATCGCGCCGCCCACGGTAGGAAAGCTGATCACGGCGGCGGAGGTCATCGCCCAGTAAGGCTCATCAAGATCCAGACCATAGGCGATGCTCAGCGCCAGACACATCGCGATAGCATTACGCAACGCATAGCGCCACTGACCGCCGTTCGCCTTAATCCAGGGCAGTTGATCCCAGGCCAGCCACTGAACATTCATGGCTGGATGGTGATGGTGCAGCTGGTGCCCGCAACCAGACTGGCATCAGCCGGGAGCGGATCGAGACGAATGCGCACCGGCACCCGCTGCGCCAGCCGCACCCAGGGCACGTTGGGTTTGATATCGGGCACCAGACCGCTGTCGGTCTCAATGCTCTGGTCATAAATAGCGCGGCCAATGCTATCCACCTGGCCCTGCAGCCGCATGCCATTGCTGTAAAGCACCACCTGAGCCGCCGCACCAGCGTGAATATGGCGCAGCTTGGTCTCTTCAAAATAGCCTAAGACGTAATAAGAGTGGCTGTCGACCAGCGCAAACAGGGGCGACCCCGCTGTCGCATAGTTGCCGGGACGAAGCGTCAGATTCGTGATCCAGCCATCTGTCGGTGCGGTCAGCGTCGTCTGCTGCAGATTCCAGCGCGCCCGCTCCAGCTCCGCCTGTGCGGCTTTGGCACTGGCGGCGGCGGCTTCCGCGCTTAAGCGTGCCGCATCCAGATCCTCGGCGGAGATGATGTTACGCGGCAGGCTGCTGCGCCGGTGATATTCATGCTGCGCTTTCGCCAGGTCCGCCTGCGCTTTGCTGAGCTGAGCGGCAGCGTTGTCGAGTGCAATCTGCCATGGCACCGGGTCCAGTGTTAACAGCAGCTGGCCCTGATGCACGAACTGATTGTCTCTGACCTTCAGTTGCGTAATCCGGCCCGACACCTGAGGCGTAATATCCACCAGTTCTGCCCGCACTTTTCCGTCACGCGTCCAGGGCGACTGCATGTAGTAGTTCCACAGCCAGCCACCGGCCAGCAGCGCCAGCGCAAACACAATCAGCGTTGAAAAGTATTTTACCGCGTTAAATTTCATATCGATTATCCGTGACCGATGAGCCAGAGTGCGGCGGTAACGCACAGCACAAACAGGGAGAGATCAAACAGGGTGGGATGCCAGACGTCGCCGGAGTAGATCCAGCCGCGCACCAGCGGGTGAATCAGCAGCCAGAAAAAGAAGCCGAGCAGCACCGCTTTGAATATCGGCGGGAAAAAAAGCGAGGCACCCACGACCAGATCGGTTAGCGGTTTAGCACCTGAAAAAGCAGGAGTGAGCACGTGATAACATCCTTCGTTAACCCAGACGGCAGACTGAACGCGCTGCCGCGTAATCGTAGCCTGGTCCGGGATTTGTAATTTGTCCTGTAAACTCGCAGAATAGTGTAAAATCTGGCTTGATAGCTAGCAAGCTAATTATAAGGAGATGAAATGGATACGCCCCTCGGAACGGATTTATCTCGCCTGGTGCGCATCTGGCGCGCGTTGATTGATCAGCGGCTCAAGCCGCTTGAGCTGACTCAGACTCACTGGGTGACGTTGCACAATATTCATCAACTGCCGCCCGAACAGTCGCAGATTCAGTTAGCCAAGGCGATTGGTATTGAACAGCCTTCGCTGGTGCGGACGCTGGATCAACTGGAAGAGAAAGGATTGATTACCCGTTCGACCTGCGCCAACGATCGTCGCGCCAAGCGCATTAAGCTGACGCAGCAGGCGGAGCCGATTATCGAACAGGTTGAGAGTGTGATTGATGAGACGCGGGATGACATTCTGTCCGGCATCAGTCGGGAAGAGATTAGTCAGATGGTGACGCTGATCGCCCGGCTTGAGAAAAACATTCTCGAACTTCAGCACAAAGAGAAATAAAAAAACCGACGCCCGGGCGTCGGTTTTTTGTTTTGCAGCCTTAGCGAGGTGAAACCGTCACCTGGCTGCCGTTGGACGCCATGACAACACGCTGGCCAACGGAGTAACGCGAGGCGGCCTGTTTCTGAACCACCATGATGGTGTTGCCATCATCCTTACGGATTTCCAGCTCAACGCCATCGGTTTTATTGATTGCGCCCTGAACACCCTGGCCTGCTACGCCACCCAGAACCGCACCACCGGCTGTTGCCAGGCTACGTCCGGTGCCGCCACCAATGGTATTACCCAGGAAGCCACCCAGCACCGCACCACCGATTGCACCGATGACGTTGCTTTCATCACCGCCCTGGATTTTCACCGGACGCACAGAGACTAACGTACCGTACGACACGCTCTGCACCTGCTTGGCTTCACTGGCACTGTAGGTGTCACCCGACAGCGTACTGGTATTGCTACAACCTGCCAGCATCGCACCGGCCAGAGCGACCACAATTACACGCTTAATCATTTGAAACTCCTTTAGTCGAGAAGGCGCCACGTTTATCGCTATATCCTGCACACAGTATAAGACACAAAACTGGCAAATTAATCCCTGTCCGAATAAAACACGGTTGGACGAAGCATAGACTATGTAAGATCAACAATAATTCAATCGTCGTTTAAAAATAGTCCCGTAACGTTACTGGTCAGCACGATCGGATAAAAAGAATTTAATCATAGAATTAGCGATCATTATTTGTCAGGCTAACCGCAGATGAATCGCACTTCCCGCCGGAAGTAAGGAATGGTTATGAAATCAGGACGCTATATCGGGGTAATGTCAGGCACCAGCCTGGATGGCGTGGATGTGGTGCTGGCCGCCATTGATGAGAATATGGTGGCGCAGCAGGCGAGTTACTGCCATCCGATGCCACCTGCGCTGCGTCAGGCCATTCTGGCGATTTGCCAGGGTCAGTCCCTGACCCTGTCACAGCTCGGTCAGCTTGATACCCGCCTCGGCCAGCTCTTCGCTGAAGCCGTCGTGACATTAATGAAGCGCGAATCGTTGGAGGCCAGCGATATCACGGCGATTGGCTGTCATGGTCAGACCGTCTGGCATGAGCCCCAGAGTGACGCGCCAAATACGCTGCAGATTGGTGACAATAACCAGATCGTCGCGGCAACCGGCGTCACCGTGGTGGGCGATTTTCGCCGCCGTGACATGGCGCTGGGCGGGCAGGGCGCGCCGCTGGTGCCTGCTTTTCATCAGGCGCTGCTGATGGATGCCGCAGAACGCCGCATGGTGCTGAATATTGGTGGCATCGCCAATCTCTCGCTGCTGATCCCGGGACAGGCGGTGCGCGGCTTCGATACCGGTCCCGGCAATATGCTGATGGACGCCTGGATATGGCGCAATCAGGGTCAGCCTTATGACAAAGATGCGCAGTGGGCGCGCAGCGGCTCGGTGATCCCGGCTCTGCTGGAGGCGCTGTTGCGCGAACCCTGGTTTGCGTTGCCGCCGCCGAAGAGCACCGGGCGCGAACACTTCAATCTGGGCTGGCTGGAGCAGCATCTGCGCTATTTCCCGGGTCTGGCACCGCAGGATGTGCAGGCCACGCTGGTGGAGCTGACCGCCATCACCATTACACAGCAGGTGTTACTCAATGATGGCTGCGATCGTCTGCTGGTGTGTGGCGGTGGCAGTCGCAATCCGCTGCTGATGGCGCGGCTGGCAGCACACCTTCCGGGAACGGAAGTGGCGACCACCGATGCGGCGGGTATCAGTGGTGATGACATGGAGGCGCTGGCGTTTGCCTGGCTGGCGTTCCGTACGCTCTCCGGTCTGCCGGGCAATCTGCCTGCGGTGACGGGCGCACGAGAGAAAAGCGTGATAGGCGCAATTTATCCGGCCAATTCCCTCTACCGGCGTTAAGCGGGGGATTGCGGGGGCCAGTTTGCCCCCGCAGGCGAGCAGGCGGCCGTCAGGCGGCGCCGGAGAGATGCGTCAGATTACGAACCCCGGTAATCACCGTGGCTACCATGGTTTCACGTCGGGTAATGACCTCAACCTGATAAAACCGGCTGCGGTATGCGATGGAATAGATGATGGGATGGTACTTATTACCTTCTCCGTAGCGGGCGTAGTGCGCTTCGAGCGCACGGGTCGCTGCCAGAATATGGGAGGGTTCTTTATCACCGCGGATGATTTGCTTCATTCAGTTCCTCAAATGCTGTCCCTGGAGTCACGTCGCACGCATGGCGCGTAGCGCTGGCCTAAACACTGAACATCTGACTGCTAAACATTTAATCACTGATGGGGTCATGACTGACTGTGACGCGGGAAGATGACAGAAAGATGATCCTCCGGCGCTGTTAATTATTTAGCAGCCGCCGGGTGATCCAGCAAGGCAGGGAGACGTAAAATCATCCAAATCGCAGGAGGTTAAATCAGCTCCGGCCAGGCCACGGCCGCAACGCCATTCAGTTCAGGCTCCGAGAACAGGAACCCCTGGAACTGGGTCACGCCCGCGGCTTCCAGCCACATCCACTCTTCCGGTTGTTCAATGCCTTCGGCGATCACACCGATCTCCAGTGAGGCGCAGCATTTCAGAATGGCGTGGATGATCGCCTGTTTCGGCCCACTTTTATGCACGTCAGAGATGATGGCGCGATCGATCTTAATTTTGTCGGGCTGAATGCGGGTCAGTAGCGACAGCCCGGCAAAACCGGCACCGAAATCATCCAGCGCCAGGCTGATACCGGCCGCTTTCAGCTGCCTGATGGCGGCTTCAAACGCTTCCGGCTGCGAGATGATTTCATTCTCGGTGAACTCAACCATGACCTGCTCGGGCACCAGCCCATGGGCCGCAATCTCATCCAGCAAAAAGGGGACGGCGTCGGGCACTTCTACCAGCGTCATCGGCAGCAGATTGATCGACAGGGTCATCCCCTCAATCCCCAGCTTCTTCGCCTGCGCAAAGGCGATCTTTTTCGACTGCAGATCGACCTGATAAAGCTGCTCGCGTGTCAGTCGGGCAAAGTAGTCGAGCGGCGATTCTCCCTGCGGACCGCGCAGCAGTGCTTCCAGTGAAACGATCTCGCAGGCGAAGGGATCAACAATAGGCTGAAACGCAAAGCTGACTTCATCCGTAGCCAACAGCGCCGCATCGCCTTCGCGCTGCTCTGTCTCATTACGAATAAACGTCCAGCCGCTGGCGGCAGGGATCTCGAAATAGTTCTCTTTTTCGCGCGCTTCAACAAAGGTGCGCAGGAACTGCAGTGCACGATCGGCATAGGTCATCTGATATTTCGTCGTGCATTTTTCCAGCACTGACTCCAGCACGGTTTCCTGATCGTGCAGCCGCAGATCAAAGAGCTCCATACCAACATGACCAAAACGTCGCGCCGGAGCGTAATCGCGCAGCAGTTCGACCAGATTGTGGTGGCGCGGATCCTGGCAAATCCGGCTATAGACCGCCTTAACCGCCGCCTCCGGGCCTTCCAGAAGCTGGAAAAAATGCGTGCCATTGAACAGTAAAATTCCGGTGACACTGGACGATTTGTTGATTTTATTCGCTTTCCGCGCCAAATCATTCAGGGTCTCGAGCTGCACATGTTCAGTGATGTGGCTGCGATAGATGATTGTCGACAACATAAAGGTTTCCGGAATTTTTTATTTTTTGTTAAGGCACCTTACCAGAAGCTTCTCCTTGGGAAAACGAGGGCCAGTATGACTTTCTTGTTCTGACGCTAATATTTTAGTCAACTGGCGGCGTGGTATCGCCTGTTCCCAGAGAACGTTGCATAAAAACGGTATCCAGCCAGCGGCCCTGTTTAAACCCCACCGAGCGCAGAATGCCGGTCATTTCAAATCCTGCTGCCTGGTGCACGGCAATCGATCCCCTGTTCTCGCTGTCGCCGACGTTGGCGATCAACTGGCGGTAGCCTTTCTGCTCCGCCCACTGGATGGTATGCTCCAGCAGACGTGAACCGGCACCGCGCTTCTGAAAGCCGGGGTCGATATAAATCGAGTCTTCCAGCGTATGGCGGTAGGCGTGGCGCGGGCGGTAAGGTGCCAGATAGCAAAATCCACGTACGTCGCCGTCGCTGACAGCGATGAACCACGGCAGCTCCGCCTGGTGTATCTTACGCATTCGCTCGCCCATCTCTGCAGCGTCAGGGGGCACGGTCTCAAATGAGCCGGTGCCGTTAAGGACATGCCAGGCGTAAATCTGCTGAATCGCCGGGATGTGGCGTTCATCTGCATCAAAAATTTCCATCATGAGGTTTGCCCTGATCGTCTGCACCTGTTGAAAAACAACGGTATAGCGGGCGCTCAGAGCGCGCAATATAAATCTCGTGCGCGTCAGCAATTTTAATACGGGCGCTTCCCCCAGGACTATGCCTGGCGAAAAGGGAATACTCATCTCTGCCGGTGAACCCCGCTTCTGAATGGCGGTTAAGCCTATTCTGAAAACAGCGTCAGCCGGATGATCCGCAACGGGGTTAAGGCTATTATCTGTGCCGTTCCGATTGAGTGAGTTAATTGACGGGAGGCGCAGCGTGATGCGATTTGTTGATTTTCTGAATAGTAAGCAGGGGCTGCGTGCAGCACGAAATCACTGCTTCGAATTAAATGGGGTCGTGCTGGGCCATTTTACGGCGTTATTCCTGCAGGATAACCAGATTATTTTTACCAAAGATGGTAAGCAGTGTGCGGTGCCTTATTATCTGGGTCCCGCTGAAGATTTACTTCAGCAAAAGGTGAATCCACGGATTAAAAATATCCGCGCGATCTGAAAAACTTCGGGGCTGCCTTTATCCGTTTAATTATAAAAGTGACATTATTATTTCTGATGAGCCGGGTAGTTCTGTTTTACGCTGTCTGGTAAATAACATTATCAGTTAATTCCCGCCACGATTTATGACGCTGTTTGTAATTGACGGCTTATTTATCTGATGCGTCACTATTCTGCGATGGTGTAATAAATAGCAGGAGCAGGGCGCTGAGCGCAAACAGCGTTAATGCCGTACCGGCACCCAGCGCGGCGTAAAGCTGACCAAACAGCAGCGATCCCGCAACCTGACCGACTGCCAGCATAAAAAACAGGATACCGACGCCTGTCGCGGGCTCTTCAGCCGTGGCCTGTGCTCCCCATACCAGCAACACGCCCGACAACGTCACGTATCCTGCGCCGCAGCAGGCCACCGCAACCCGTAAACCGGTAGATTCACCGTGACTGAAGGCCAGAACCAGCAGTGGCAATGCCATTCCGCAGAGTGACAGCCGGTAAACCGCGTTCAGCCCGATACGGGCAGCGACCGGGCCGGTTGCTGCACCCACAATGCCTGCACCTCCGGCAACCAGCCAGAGTAAACGGGCGGTCTCTGCATCAACGCCGACATGCTGGCGCAGCAGCGCCGACCCAAAGCTCCACCAGGCCGCACTGATCAGACCTGAAACCAGCGCTATGCCCATCAGCCGGCGCATAGCGCGACGGTACAGACGCTGGTGCCAGCGTCGCGCTTTAGTAGCGCTGCCGACAGCATGAACCGACAGCACGCGGATTACCGGCAGCATACAGGCCAGTGACAGCAGGGCGAACAGCATGCAGGCTGCCCGCCATCCGCCTGGCAGCACGCTCAGGATCACCACGGTCAGAATGATACCTGCGCTGGTGCCGGCGTTAATCAGGGTATTGATGCGCGGCTGATCTACAGCCGCAATCCTGTTACTGACAGCCGCGGCCAGTGCAGGCGAGGCCAGCCCTGAACTCAATCCGGCAACAAACAGTCCTGTCGCCAGCAGTAGCGGTGAGGAGGCGCAGGCAAGCAGCAGCAACCCCGATGCGGCACTCAGGGCCGCCAGCAGCGCGGTCAGTCGGGCACCATAGCGGTCTGCCAGTGCGGCTGCGGTGAGAATAGTGAGGCAGTAGGCCACAAAGCTGCAGGCTGACAGCAAGCCTGCCTGCTGCGGGCTGAACGGGATATCGGCTGAGATCGAAGGCAGCATCAATCCCCACGAGAAGCGCGCCATGCCGTAAGTCACAGCAATCAGGCTAAAGCCGGTCAGCGCCAGCGCGGCGGGTGACCTCATCTGACCTCACCACGCTGCAATAACTGGCTGGCGACCTGTGCCGCCTGTCGTACAGCGGCAGGACCGGTAATCAGCGCGGTGGTAATCGCTCCCTCAAAGAGTATCCAGATGGCATCACTCAGCTGCTGATTAACTTCGCCGCCCAGATGCGTCACGCATTGCGTAATGTAAGCGCGCATCGTGGCGCGAAAGGCCAGTGCCTGAGATGCCAGCCCGCTATCCCGCTCGGCATATTCCCCCCAGGCTTTCAGAAAGAAGCAACCACGCGCGCCATTTAACGTCGTCCACTCACCCAGCACCATAAACAGATGGGCGATTGCCTCAGGCTGTTGCGCTGGCAGGAGCGCCGCCATGAAGCGCTGCTCGCGGGCGTCAAGCACCGCGGCGGTAAGTGCTTCACGCGAGGCGAAATGATGATAAAGCGTGCGTGTCGAAACGCCCGCTTCGCGACAGAGTTGGTCGGTACTGGTGGCGTGGAAGCCGTGGGTATAGAAGAGCCGCTCGGCGGCCTGAAGGATATCATCTCTCTTTTTCATTCTTTAAAAGTAAACCGATCGTTTTACTTTTTCAAGCCACTCGCCGTTAATTACGCCCGCCGTTATTGATAAACCCCCGACTCTGCATGGCCCAGCGCTTCGCTAAAAGAGAGACGCTCTGCCGCGGTCACGCTTTTTCAGCCTCAGTTTATCAATACTCATAAGTACCCCTGCGGCGGCTAATGTCGTTTGTTGCGGCTCTAATCATAACTGCCGTAACCTATCTGGCCGTTTACAGCGACAGTCTAATCAACCTTCTGTTTTGTAACGATTAATCTGAATTTCAGTTTTTTATTGATGCATTAGTACCTTAAATGAAAGCGGGGCTGCAAAGCGGGACGGGAACGTTAAGCGCGCTGAATGACTGAAGCGATAATAGAGACCGAAAAGGGCATATTCTCAAAGTCGGTTTGCGTTACGCAATAAAGTGGTTTTAGGGATAATTCTCAGTTAGTTTAATAAAGCTTCAGATTACAAATAAAACCTCTTACGAATTTTGGTTCGTTTTTTTACGACACATACAGCAACTATCAGGATGACTACCATGCTCAAAGCCAGCTATTATTATCTGTGCCCGCGTCCCATGGGTGGATGGATTTTACACAAAGAAGGTTGCGTTAATCTGTCAAAGAACGATAAACGCGTTTTTATTGGTTCGCTTTATACCCGACAGCAGGCGCTGGCGGTGGCGAAAGTCCATCACGCTAATGCCATATTGTGTAATGCCTGCCTGAGCACCTTTATTTGCCCGACCACGACCAGCACGGCAATTAAACCAGCGCGCGCGGCAACGCCAACCCGCCATACGCCAAAGCATTAATTCACTGAAATTAAATGGCAGCAGTAAAAGAGAATAAAGGGAATTTACAGGGCGGGGCGTTCAGAATAAAAAAGGCAGCGTAATACGCTGCCCTGATACTTATGCCTGTTTAGGCTGGCCATTTGAGGCGGTAAGCCCGCCATCAACCGGCAGATTGACGCCGGTAATATAACTGGCTTCATCGCTGGCAATAAAGAGAATTGCACGAGCGATATCATCCGCTTCACCGGCACGACGCAGCGGAATGCGATCGTAAAAACGCTCCAGCAGTTCCTGATCCTTTTTCGCATCTTCGGTCAGATCGGTAAAGGTGAAGCCGGGGCAGATGGCATTGACCCGCACGCCATCCGCACCGTAATCCATCGCCAGCGCACGGGTGAAGTTAGTAATTGCCCCTTTAGCGGCGTTATAGATGCTCATACCCCAGTCACCGCCTAAGCCGGAAACGGAGGAAATGTTGACGACGTTACCTTTGCTCTTCAGCAGCGCTGGCATGAAGTAGTGAACACCGTGGAAAACGCCATCAAGGTCAGTTTTCATCAGGGTTTTCCATGCGTCGAGGTCGACTTCATGGATGCGGCCCTGCACGATAACGCCCGCATTATTTACCAGCACATCTACACGGCCATACTTCTTTAGCACCGTTTCTGACAGCTGTTTAACCTGTCCGGCTTCTGAGACGTCGCAGGCCGCCACCAGATGATCACCCGCCGTCATTTCAGCCAGCGTCTCTTCCAGTTTCTGTCGGGTGCGTCCTACCAGCACCACGGATGCCCCTTCTTCAGCAAAGCGCTTTGCGCTGGCTTCGCCAATGCCGGATCCGGCACCTGTCACAACCACAACCTTCTGTGTAAATCTGGACATTATGCCTCCTTATCAGCATCAATTCTTACTGTTAACAACCGGTTAAGCCTGGCAGCGATTTGCAAAAAAACAAGCGCAGCGCGAAATGCGCTACGCCTGTTGCCTGATTGTTAACCTGTTCAGTGACTAGGGACGTCTGAACAGAGCGAAGCTGCGTCCTTCCAGCTCGAAATCTTTTTCTTTGGTGATTACCAGACCCCGCTTCGCCACATCGCTGGTGGTCAGCTCCAGCACCCAGCCACCTTCGCCAAACTGCGGAATGCGGAACGGCACATTGCCTTCGAACGGGTTAAGCAGCATCAGCACGTCATGCCAGATGCCTTCCTCGGTCTGCAGATCCGGCCGGCCGATATAGACGCCCAGCGTTGAGCCTTCATCCCACTGCTCACTCTGCTGGAAGCCGCCACCGGCGTTAAACCATTTGATATCCATGCCGTCGCGCCAGTTTTCACGACGCAGCAACGGCTGCTGAGCACGCAATGTCAGGATCTGACGGGTGAACTCGCGCAGCGCCTCCGCGGACTCTGGCAGGTTATCCCAGTGTACCCAGGAGATTTCGCTGTCCTGGCAGTAGCCGTTGTTGTTGCCCATCTGGCTGCGGCCAAACTCGTCACCTGCCAGCAGCATTGGCGTGCCGTGAGAGAAGATCAGCGTGGCGAGGAAGTTGCGTTTCTGTCGCTCGCGCACCGCGTTAATGCCTTCGTCATCGGTCGGGCCTTCAACGCCGTAGTTATAGGAGCGGTTGTCGTTGTGACCGTCGTTGTTGTCTTCGCCATTCTCATCGTTATGTTTGTCGTTGTACGACACCAGATCGTTGAGCGTGAAGCCATCGTGGGCAGTGATGAAGTTGACGCTGGCCCACGGACGACGACCGTGCTGGTCGTAGAGATCGCCGGAGCCCAGCAGGCGGGCGGCGAAGTCGGTGGAGACGTTGTTGCCTTTCCAGTAGTCACGCACTGTGTCACGGTACTGATCGTTCCATTCTGCCCAGCCTGGCGGGAAGCTACCCACCTGATAGCCACCCGGACCGATATCCCAGGGTTCACCAATCAGCTTTTTCTGCGACAGGATCGGGTCCTGCATCACGGCATCGAAGAAGCCGCCGCGCGGGTCGAAACCATCCGGTTCGCGGCCCAGAATCGTGCCGAGATCGAAACGGAAACCGTCGATATGCATCGACTCAGACCAGTAGCGCAGCGAATCGAGCACCATCTGCAGCACGCGCGGATGCGAAGTATTCACGGTGTTGCCGGTGCCGGTATCGTTGATGTAGTAACGATGCTGGTCGGGCATCGTACGGTAATAGGAGAAGTTATCGATGCCTTTAAACGACAGCGTCGGACCCAGCTCATTACCCTCGGCGGTGTGGTTGTAGACCACGTCGAGGATGACCTCAATACCGGCGTCGTGGAAGGCGCGCACCATGTCACGGAAGCCCTGAATGCCGCGTGGCCCGAAGTAGCGGGTCGCGGGCGCAAAGAAGCCCAGCGTGTTGTAGCCCCAGAAGTTTTTCAGTCCCTTATCCAGCAGATGCTGATCGTCCGGGAACCAGTGCACCGGCAGCAGCTCGACGGAGGTAATGCCCAGGCTTTTGATATAGTCGACGGTTGCTTTGTGACCCATACCATCAAAGGTGCCGCGCAGTTCCGGCGGCAGTGCGGTGTTGAGCTGCGTAAAGCCTTTCACGTGGGTTTCATAAATGACGGTTTTAGGCCACGGCACATTCGGGCGGTTTTTATCCTGCCAGTCGAATTCATTCGGGTCGATCACCCGGCACTTAGGCGTAAACGGGGCGCTGTCACGAGTGTCGAACGTCAGATCTTTATCGTCATGGTAGAGATCGTACGCGAAGTGCGCCTCGTTCCACGCGATGTCGCCCGCCAGTTCACGGGCGTACGGGTCGAGCAGCAACTTGTTCGGGTTAAAGCGATGACCATTTTCCGGGTCATAAGGGCCATAGACGCGGTAACCATAGAGCGCGCCGGGCTTCAGGCCCGGAATATAGCCGTGCCACACTTCGTGGGTATATTCCGGCAGCTCCAGCCGGGCAATTTCCGTTTTACCGCTGGGATCGTACAGACAGAGTTCAACCCGCTCGGCGTGGGCGCTGAACAGGGCAAAGTTCACGCCCTGGCCATCAAAATTGGCCCCCAGCAAATGGCTGTAACCCGCCGTAATTTCAAAACGCTGACTGTTTGACATTTATGCCTCGTTATTCAGTGAACAGATTGACGCGTAATAAACTAAATTCTTCCCGACACTCACTGTGCCACCAGCATGGCGCACCACTGCGATGCCAGTTCTGTCAGCGGCAGCTTGTCGCCTGCATCAAAGGTTTTACCGCTCAGCACATCCTGATAGCGGCGCTGGCCGAGGGCGGCGGGCAGGGCGATATGGGTATCAGCCCAGCGCGCCTCGGGCGGCTGATCGAGATTCTCCGGCAGTGAGTTAAAGACCCGCCGTGAGACAATCACGATGACCGCCTGATCCTCGCGAGTGCGGGCAAAGGCGAGCACCTTGTCCTGATGCTCACCCTCTGTCGACAGCGCCACATAATCACCGTGGCGGAACAGCTCTGGCTGCTGCTGACGCAGCGTTAACAGCTTCACAATCGCCTGTTGATTGACCTGACCGCGCAGCCAGTGCGCCTCACTGCCGTCCTGCTGCGGCGCGTTAAGCATCGCCGCCAGCGCATCAAAATCGGGTTCGCGGCGGTTATCGGGATCGACCAGGCTGAAGTCCAGCGCCTCGCTGCCCTGATAAATGTCGGGTACGCCTGGTGCGGTAAGCTTCACCACGGTCTGGGTCAGGCTGTTGACCAGGCCGGCGCGCATAAAGGGCTGCAGTGACTGGCAGAAATCATTGAGGAAGGCGCTGTTGCCAGGCGCAAGCAGATGACGGGCATAGCTCAGCACCGCCTCTTCATAGTCATCGTTATTGTCGGCCCAGTCGGTGCGCAGTTTGGCTTCACGCATCGCTTTCTCAACATAGACCACAAAGCGGGCTTCCAGCGCCGCCAGACCTTCCGCATCCTGTGGCTGCAGGGTGGTCGGCCAGACGCCGGCCAGCGCTTCATACAGCATCCACTCCACGGCCGGTTCCGGTGCCGGGCCATCTTTCAGGCGTACGACGTGATCCTTGTTCATCTCCCGCCAGCGGCTGACGCACTCCGCCCAGCGTTGTGGCGCTTCGGTCAGGGTATAGAGCCGCGCACGGGCATCTTCGCCGCGCTTAGTGTCGTGCGTTGAGGTGCCCGACAGTGCATCGGGCTGATGTTCGCGCCGCGCCTGCATCTCTGCATGGAACTGATCCAGTGAGAAGTGGCGTGCCAGCGGTTCAGCGCCGACTTCATTCAGCGCCAGCGCCATGTGCTGGCGGAAGAAGAGGGTGTCCTCGACCGATTTCGCCATCAGCGGACCGGTCAGCTGCTGGAAGCGGGTGCGGAACTGCGTGGCATCGTCGCGGGCGGAGTCGGCAATCTCTGCACGCAGAATGCGGGCCAGGAAATCCAGCGCCTGGGTGTCGGGCGCATGATCGCTCGTTTTAACTTCACTGACGACCTGTTGCAGCAGCGCCGTGTCGGCGGATGTCAGGCCCTGCGGCGTTCCGTAGGTGCGGTAAACCGGGAAGGCCACCAGCAGCTCACGCAGCGCATTTTTCAGTTCCGCTTCCGGCTGAGTCGCGCCGTCGGCGTCAGCAATCTTCAGTGCCAGCTGCAGTAAACGGTTAAATTCACCGGCAAAATTGCGGTTCGCCATCAGCAGCTTAGCGGCACGCAGCTCCGCTTTCATGTCGACGGTTTTGCCAATCACCGCCTGATAGGCTTTACGCAGTCCGCTCAGGCGATCGCTGTCAACCAGCAGATTGGCGAGCGCGGCCATAAACTCATAGCCGGTGGTGCCGGAAACCGGCCACTCATCAGGCAGCTGTTCATTGTCGCCGAGGATCTTCTCCACGGTGAGATAGCAGTCGGGACCGGCCGCCTGGCGTAACTGCTCCAGATAGCCGCGCGGATCGGCCAGGCCATCCACGTGGTCGACGCGCAATCCCTGCACCGCGCCGCTGTGAACCAGTTCGAGGATCAGCTGATGCGCGGCATCAAAGACGGCTTTGTCTTCCACGCGCACGCCCACCAGACCGGTCACTTCAAAGAAGCGGCGGTAGGAGAGGTCGTTGGGCGCGTCGCGCCAGGACATCAGTCGCCACGGCTGCTGGTCGTGCAGCTCGGCGATCTCTGCGGCATCGCGCAGGGCGAGCACCGACTCTTCGCGATCCTGCCAGGTCTCAGGTTTCAGCGGATAGAAATTGTCGAAGTAGGCCAGCGCCGGTTTGCCGGTCTGCGGATCGCGCTGCACGCTGATATCACCGTTTTCCAGCACCGCCTCAAAGGTGTCACCGAGGAACGGCAGCGTCAGGCGGCGAGACCAGTCGATATCGAAATAAGTGGCATAGCGACTCTGTTCGCCATGTTCAATGACGTCGCGCCACCAGGGGTTCTCCAGCGAGGCGGCCATATGATTCGGCACGATGTCGAGGATCAGCTCCAGCCCGGCCGCTTTCAGCGCGGCCACCATGCGGTCAAAACCTTCCCGGCCACCAATCGACGGCTCAATCTGGTTAACGTCGGTCACGTCATAGCCGTGGGTTGATTCAGCGGTGGCGCTGAAGATCGGCGAGGCGTAAAGATGGCTGATGCCCAGCTGTTTCAGGTAGGGCACCAGCGCCGCCGCGCGGTCAAAGGTCATGCCGTTGCGGAACTGGATGCGGTACGTTGCGGTTGGAATAGTCATTCTGCTTCTCTCTTAGCCAGACGCACCACGATAGCGTTGGGAATCAGTTCGGTTGCGGTCTGCGGCCAGGCAAACAGCGTTTCACCCGGCAAATCGGGAATCGGCTGCGTGCTGTCGCCGACGTTCAGCGCCAGTGACAGCGTGCCCTGCGGGAAGTCCCAGCGCACCGCCAGGAAATCGTCTGCGGTTTTCACCACCTGACCGGCATCACCGCCGGCGGTCTGCAGCAGCGGCACGATATGTTCCTGACGCAGCGCCAGCAGATGACGCGTCAGCGCCAGCCACTGCTGACCTTCCGGCGTTTCTGTGCGCTGCCAGTCGAGTTTCGACTGTTCAAAGGTGGTGACATCGTTAGGATCCGGCACCGTTTCGCCGTGACCGGCATGGCCTTCAAACTCCCGGGCGCGACCTTCACGCACCGCTTTAGCCAGATCGCCGTGGAAATCGGTGAAGAACAGGAATGGTCGGGTTTCGCCATACTCTTCGCCCATAAACAGCAGCGGAATGTGTGGCGAGACCAGCAGCATGGCCAGCAGCACCTGTGTCCGCTCTGCACCTGCCAGCGAGACCAGCCTTTCGCCCTGCGCGCGGTTGCCCGTCTGGTCATGGTTCTGGATGAAGTCGACAAAGGCGACTGGCGGCTGGCTGCTGCTCTTCACACCGCGTGCCTCGCCCGACTGTGCTGAGACTTCGCCCTGATAGACAAAGCCTTCTGCCAGCGCCCGCGCTACCCGCTGCGCCGGCTGGTCAGCGAAGTCCTGGTAGTAGGCGTGGGTTTCACCGGTTGCCAGCACATGTACGGCGTTATGAAAGTCATCGTTCCATTCGCCGGTAAACAGCGGAGCATCTCCGTTCTCGTCTCGCGGATGCAGGAAGGTGACGTTTCGGCAATCTTCGGTAGTGAGGTGAATGGGGCGATCGGTAATGGTGGCGCGGATGCGCTCGGCAATCTCAACCAGCACATGCTTTTCGCTGGGATCGTCAATCTGATCGATGGCATCAAAGCGCAGGCCATCCAGATTAAACTCCTGCAGCCAGTAGAGCGGTGCTTCCACGATATAGCGGCGCACCGCATCAACGTCATAGGCGATACCGGCGCCCCACGGCGTCTGGCGCTCTTTATGGAAGAAGTCCGGCGCGAGCAGCGGCAGATAGTTGCCCTTCGGGCCGAAGTGGTTCAGCACGATATCCAGCACCACCGACAGGCCGAGACCGTGCGCCGCATCGATAAAGGCTTTAAAATCATCCGGCGAACCGTAAGCCGCATGCGGTGCATAGAGCAGCACGCCATCGTAGCCCCAGCCACGATTGCCGCCAAACTGCGACACCGGCAGCACTTCAATCATGGTGATGCCGGTTTCGGCCAGCATCGGCAGCTTTTCTATTGCTGCCCGGAAGGTGCCTTCCTGGGTAAAGGTGCCGATGTGCAGTTCATAGACCACTGACTCCGTCCACGGACGACCCTTCCAGCCTGTGTTCTGCCACCGATACGCGTCAGGATCGATCACCAGGGAGGGCCCATTGACCTCCGCTTTCTGGGCACGGGCAGCGGGATCGGGCACGGCCGTGCCATCCGCCAGCACAAAATCATATTCGGCATTCGCCGCCACACCGGCGACCTGGGTTTCAAACCAGCCGTCCGCCTGCGGTGTCATCTCAATGTCTTTACCGGCGAGACGCAGCGTCACGCGTTGCTGACCGGTTGCCCAGAGGCGGAAACGCACCTCGTCACTGGCAACCCGTTCAGCGCCCCAACTTTTAGAAAAAGATTTGGATTCCATTCAGTTGCCTCATTTAGCCTGGAAATACGCGATGGTGACCACCGCGCGAATAGGATGTCGATGACGTAAGCGTCAAAAATCGTAAAGCTATCAGTGAGACCCGGATGCCAGGTGGGCTGGCGCGCCTCTTCAGCCAGGAAGCTGGACTGGTATTCAGCGTGATGCGGCGGGAAGGGAAAAGTGAGACCGCTTCCACGCGGCATACAGAGAGTAATCATAGACTAAGATGTTGCAGTCGCAGGGCGGCAGGCGGTTCAGGCGCATTAATTTGCGTTAATTGTTCTGAATCGGCCTCTGGCTGGGGAGAATCATGGGGGGCAGGCCCAGAAAACCCTGCCGGATGGCGCGGATTCGCTATAAGCTTAAGCGCGATCGCGCAGGTCACGCTGGAGGATCTGCGGCGCTGAACATTTCAAAAGGATATTACGTGAGGAAACGCGTTCTGTTAGTCACACTGCTGCTGTTGATTTCCGCCTGTTCTAACCGGGTCGGACACCGACTGGACAACCGTAATCTGCAGCACATTCATGCCGGTCAGACGACCAAAGCCCAGCTGATTGCGCTGTTTGGTCAGCCTGACAGTGAGACGCCTTACCCGGACGGTCAGCGGTTGCTGAAGTGGACCTACAGTGAGGCGCGCACCCTGAATACCACCGAAGGGCAGACGCTGACCGTGCAGATGAAGAATGACAAAGTGCTGAACTATGCGCTGAGTAAGAGTTAATGACCTGAGCTACCGTGGCGGTGCGGGACCGCCACAGCAGGTCACGGGTTACGGCATGCCGTTTGGCTCTGCATCCCCGCTGACGGGACGCGGCTGCGCCAGACGGGCGAAATCAGACCCGGCCGGATGCTGATAAATCTGCAGTTCAAAGAACCGGGACATGGCATAGATATACTCAAAAATCGCCGCCTGGGTATTCTCATAATCGGCCCAGAAAATGGATGAGGTGAAGCAGTAGATCTCCACCGGCAGCCCATCCGGCGACGGCTTCAGCGGCCGCACCACGATATACATCTCTTTCATAATGTCATCGCGCTGGGCCAGCCAGGCACTCAGGAATTTACGGAACACCATCAGATTGGTGATGCCGTTCTCCATAAACCAGCGGTCGCCGACAGCATTGATATCCCGTCCATCCAGCAGCTCAGTGATCGTTTCGCCCGCGAGGCGGATCTGGCTCATCGCCTGCAGCATCTCCTGATTCACAAAGGTGATCGACTTCTGATCAAGATAAAAGCTGCGCATGATGCGGCGCGCGCCTGAGGAGAACATCGCCTGCCAGTTGGTGTAGGTTTCGGTCAGGAAGTTCTTGGTCGGGATGCGCGAAATGGTGTTATCCCAGTTGCGGATGGTGATGGTATGCAGCGCAATATCGATCACCTCGCCGCTGATGTTTCTGTCCGGCATCTCAATCCAGTCGCCCAGTTGCAGCACATCGTTGGAGGAGAGCTGAATATTCGCCACCAGCGACAGCAGCGTATGCTGGAAGATCAGCATCAGTACCGCGGCCACCGCACCCAGCGAGGAGATAATAATCGCGGGCGACTTGTTGGACATAATCGCCAGAATCATGATCGCGGCGATAATATGCACCAGGATCTTACCAATCTGGATATAGCCCTTGATCGAGTGATTCTTGCGCTTGGATTTGCGCGAGTAGGAGTTGTTAACAATCTCCAGCACTTCGTTGAAGAAGATCGACAGATAGACAAAAAACAGGATGCCGCAGATGGTCTGAATCGCCACTTTCAGATTTTCAGGCAGGCCCGGCATAAACTGCAGGAAATTGTAGACCACAATCACCGGCACAAAATTTGACAGCTTCTGAGAGAGGCGGACATCTTTATCCAGCGGAACGTCTTTTTTATGACTGCTGAAAAAGACCTTCCTGATCACTTTGACGATGAAAAATTTGCAGATCAGGTGAGTGACCATCCCGGCCATAATCAGCAGCAGCAGGCTGAAGCCGATCGACAGCACCCGGTTCCCCTCAATAAAACTCATCAGACTCTGAATGTAATGCATGTTAACCACGTGCTAAAAATGTAAGGGGCGAATTCAACC
Source organism: Pantoea sp. S62 (assembly GCF_016658625.1). Lineage (NCBI taxonomy): Bacteria > Pseudomonadati > Pseudomonadota > Gammaproteobacteria > Enterobacterales > Erwiniaceae > Pantoea > Pantoea sp. S62. The sequence continues at coordinate 35,689 of NZ_JACVVI010000023.1, forward strand.
ACAGCACGGGGTCGCTTGTTAAGCGCCGAATGCGTTCAGGCGGCGTCACACTCTTTTTTCAGCGCAGTACGACGTGCTGGCTGCATCCGGCGTGGTGCGGAGAGCAGGCTTCTCTGCGACTGCGCTCAGATAAATCCCTCGCTGGCCGATAACAGCTTTATCTTCTCTGATATGAGTCTGCGGACATGCTTAAAAATCTTAAAATAACTCACGGTATTCTGGCGGTGCTGGCCGTCTTTATTACGTTACTGACCCTGACCGGATTTCTGTTCTACAACGGCGTGTCAAAAGCCGACAAAAACTTCGTGGCGGCCGAGCAGCTGACGCTGCAGCAGCAGCACCTGAGTGATGCGGTGAAAACCCTGATTAAAACCCGCGTCACCATCAACCGCGTGGCGATCCGTTTCCTGAAAAATCAGCAGGACCCTAAATCGCTGGCGGCGATGGCGGCGCTGCTGGAGCAGGCGGGTCAGTCAGCGGAAAAGGCGGATGCAGATTTTAAATCGTGGCAGGCGATGCCGCGTAAAGCAGGACAGAGTGAAGCCCAGTCGACGCAGGTTCAGACTGCTTATCAGCAGATGCGTGACACCATGCTGGCCTCTGTCACCTTTCTGAAGCAGGGCAACTACCCGGCCTATGGCAACCTTGAAGCGCAGGCGGCACAGGATCAGCTCGACACGGCCTATGAGGCCTGGCGTGCAGTGAACATCCAGCTGATGAAAGATACCTCTCTGCACAACCAGCGCAGCCTGACAGATGCACTCTGGGCGCTGCTGGCCATCGGCCTGATCACCGGCGTGATTGGGGTGGCAGTCTGGATGGGACTGCAGAAGCTGCTGATTAACCCGCTGGCCAGACTGACCGCTCATATGCGCGCTATCTCGGCCGGTGATTTAACCTCTGCGATTCAGCATGAGGGCCGCAACGAGATGGGCCAGCTGATTCAGGAGTTGCAGCAGATGCGTGATGCGCTGGTGGTAACCATTACATCGGTCGATGACGCCACTCGCTCAATCTTCACCGGTGCCGCGGAAATTTCTGCCGGCAGCACCGATCTCTCTTCCCGTACCGAGCAGCAGGCAGCCGCGCTGGAACAAACCGCCGCCAGCATGGAGCAGCTCACCTCGACGGTGAAGCTCAACGCAGACAATGCCCAGCAGGCGACCACGGTGTCGAAAGAGGCGTCAGCTACGGCCCTGCAGGGCGGTGAGACCGTTGCCCGGGTGATTGCCAACATGGATCAGATCAGCGAAAGCTCGAATCAGATCGCCGGTATTATCGCCATTATCGACAGCATCGCCTTCCAGACCAATATTCTGGCGCTGAATGCTGCGGTTGAAGCCGCGCGTGCCGGTGAACAGGGGCGTGGATTTGCGGTGGTGGCGGGTGAGGTGCGCTCGCTGGCCGGACGCAGCGCCAGCGCCGCGCAGGAAATTCGTGGACTGATCGACCGCTCAGCAGAGCGCATCAAAACCGGTGCCGGCCATGCTGCGCAGGCGGGCACCGCGATGGAGAGTATTGTGAAGTCGGTGAGTCGTGTGACGCAGCTGATTGAAGAGATTGCGGCATCCTCGACCGAACAGACGCGGGGCATTGAGCAGGTCTGCATTGCAGTCTCAGAAATGGATGGGGTGACGCAGCAGAACGCCGCGCTGGTGGAGGAGTCCGCCACTGCCGCCGCCTCGCTGGAAGAGCAGGCGAGCTACCTGCGTAAAACGGTGTCGGTATTCAAAACCGGCACGCTGCACGCAGCGTTCTCTGCCGCACCGGTTGCGAAGGCGATTGCTGTGCCAAAACGTCAGCCTGTCGCTGTGACAGACAATGAGAACTGGCAGACCTTCTGATAACGGAACGTCTGACGGATCACCGCGCACGCGACTGTGCTACGCTTTCCGGCATAAAAAAAACCGCCCCTGGAGGCGGTTTTTTATTTACTCAACGCATCAGGCCGGAACGGACTGTGCCTTCTGGCTACGGGACCAGACGCGGTGCGCTTTCATCGCCTGCGTGAAATCCGACATCAGCGCGATCTCAGCGGAGTCGCCCTGCACAATGCCTTCTTCCTGATCGGCATCTTCCAGGCCGAACTGCGCTTTAAAGCGGCGCGCGTCGCCCACCAGACCAATCACCTTGAGGTGTTTATAGGCTTCCAGCAGGAAGTAACGGGCATCGCCGCTTAGCAGCAGGGCATCGATATTGCCATTCGGCACGATGACCGCATCAAAGGTCAGAGAAGGCAGACCGGCAAAGGTGGCATCAACCGGCAGCACTGAGCCGTCATCCGCACGCACCTGGCCCATATGCGGTGCCAGCAGTTTGGTGTGCACACCTTCCGCTTTCAGCGCCTGCAGAATCGCCAGCACATCAGCCGCTTTCACGCCATCGCTCAGCAGCAGTGCCACCTGACGACCTTTGATCTCGCCATCCGGGATGGCATAAAGGCTCAGGCTGTCATCTTTAGTCAGGCCGTTCACTGCCGCCGGCGGCTGGATATTACGCTGCTCATCGGTCAGGGCGAGTCCAAGGTTATCCGCCACGCCCTGCGCCAGCTTAGTATCGATGCGTGCCAGATGATCGACTACGCGCTCACGGATATAGGCGCGACCCACTTTACTCAGCTCAAACGAGTAGGCACCAATGATGTGCTGCTGCTCAACCTCTGTCTGGCTGTTCCAGAACAGACGCGGCTGCGCATAATATTCACCGAACGACGGGCTGCGCTCACGCACTTTATGACCTTCAACCCGCTCCTGATAGCTCTCGAAGCCGCCACCGGTTGCAGCAGGTGGGGTTTCGCGCGGCCAGTTGTCGTTGATCGAGTTCGGCTCGTAGTTTGCCGGATTGGTGTCGATATCCTGACGATGCATGCCCTGACGCTGGAAGTTATGGTATGGGCAGGTCGGACGGTTGATCGGGATCTCATGGAAGTTCGGTCCGCCCAGACGACTGATCTGCGTGTCGGTATAGGAGAAGAGACGACCCTGCAGCAGCGGATCGTTGGAGAAATCCAGACCCGGCACGATATGACCTGGGTGGAACGCCACCTGCTCGGTTTCGGCAAAGAAGTTGTCCGGATTACGGTTAAGCACCATCTTACCGACGATCTCAACCGGCACCAGCGCTTCCGGGATCAGCTTGGTGGCATCCAGAATATCGAAGTCGAATTTGAACTCATCTTCTTCCGGGATCAGCTGCAGACCCAGTTCATATTCCGGGAAGTCACCCGCTTCAATCGCTTCCCATAAATCGCGACGATGGAAATCGGGATCTCGACCGGTCAGTTTCTGCGACTCATCCCACAGCAGCGAGGCTTTACCGGCCACCGGCTTCCAGTGGAATCGGACAAAGGTCGCTTTGCCTTCGGCGTTAATCAGGCGGAAGGTGTGGATACCAAAGCCTTCCATGGTGCGATAGCTGCGCGGAATGCCGCGGTCAGACATCGCCCAGATGACGTTATGCATGGTTTCCGGCTGCAGAGAGACGTAATCCCAGAAGGTGTCATGGGCGCTCTGACCCTGCGGGATTTCGTTGTGCGGCTCTGGCTTCACGGCGTGCACAAAGTCAGGGAATTTGTGCGCATCCTGAATAAAGAACACGGGCGTGTTGTTGCCGACCAGGTCAAACACACCCTCTTCGGTGTAGAACTTGGCGGCGAAACCGCGGATATCACGCACGGTATCGGCAGAACCTGCGCCGCCCTGAACCGTGGAGAAGCGGACAAAGACGGGGGTGGTCTGCTCGGGATCGCTGAGGAACTGCGCTTTGGTCAGATTTTTCAGGGAGCGATAAGGCTGGAAATAGCCGTGTGCGGCAGAGCCTCGGGCGTGCACGATACGCTCCGGGATACGCTCATGGTCAAAGTGCGTGATCTTCTCACGCATAATAAAGTCTTCCAGCAGCGTCGGACCACGCGAACCGGCACGCAGTGAGTTCTGATCATTGGCGATGCGTGTGCCCTGGTTAGTGGTCAGAGGGCGGTCGGTGCCGTTTTTGCGGCTGGCTTCAAGCTGATCAAGTTTGGCGTTGTGTGTCTGTGGCGCTTTCAGGCTGCCCGGGGCGGTAGGCTGTTTGCCTGGCGGGGTCGGTTCGGCTGGGGGCTGATGTGAACCATCTTTCGGTGCCAGCGATCCCAGCCCCGGCTCTGATGATTCCGGGCCGGTGGTCGGCGCGCGCTCGCTCAGGGGTTTCTTCTCGGTTTCTTTCGACATTAATCCATGCTCCAGCTGTTATTTTACGTTCGGCGACACTAAATATAGAACAACCTGAACAATGCTGAGGTTAAATCCGCGATTTAAACCACCCCGCAGCGCCTTTTTTGTCGGGTTCAAAACGCGCGCTTATCTCTTCGCCCTCATTATCGCTTCGCTTATTCACGCCTTGTGCCGTCTGGCTTAGCGGCCTGTCAGTCCGCGCCCGCTATAGTGGCAACCCGCTTTGATGCCACGGCAGTTCCGCTTATTACCGGTGAGTGGGATGTACCAGAAGAGGCCCCTGACCATTAAATAAAATTAATGCCGGGAAGTGTTCATCAGAGTTGAATTGTGAAATGTTATATCATAACATTTCTGGCTGTTACATTAATCGGGGATCAAGCTTTGAAAAATCATGCAGGTAAATGGATGGGAATCGTCGGCGCGCTGTTAATGAGTCAGCAGGCGCTGGCACATGGTACGCATGCCCATGGAAAACCGTTGTCAGCGATGGAGCAGAAGGCGGCTGAAGGGGTTTTCGCTGACAGCGATGTGAAAGATCGTCCGCTTTCTGACTGGGACGGAATCTGGCAGTCGGTCTATCCGCTGTTGCAGAGCGGCGAACTGGACCCGGTCTGGCAGAAGAAAGCGCAGCAGGACAACAGTAAAACGGCAGAACAGTACAAGGCCTATTATCGCAAAGGCTACGCTACCGACGTCGATACCATTGGGATCGAAAATGGCGTGATGGAGTTCCACGTCGGCGATAAGGTCAGCGCCTGCCACTATCACTATGCAGGCCACAAAATCCTGACCTATACGTCCGGGAAGAAAGGGGTGCGCTACCTGTTCGAGTGCCAGGACGCCAGCAGTCAGGCGCCGAAATATGTGCAGTTCAGCGACCACACCATCGGGCCGCGAAAGTCCGCCCACTTCCATATCTTTATGGGTAACGAGTCTCAGCAGGCCCTGCTGGCGGAGATGGACAACTGGCCAACCTATTACCCTTACCAGATGACGAACGCACAGGTGGTGAATGAGATGCTGCACCACTGAGTGCCGGGGCGGGGCTGATGACCCGCTGGTCACAGCGGGTTTTCATTATTACCTTTCGCCGCCTTTATCCCACCCACACCGGGCGGCGTGAGGCGGGGATGCCGCGCACCACCCGCTGATATGACTCTTCAACCAGCTGCTGAATCAGGCCTGGCGAGAGACCGTCGCCGGGATACACCGTAATCCAGTGGCGCTTATTCATATGGTAACCGGCAGTGATCGAGGGATAGATCACCCGGTGCAGTTCCGCCTGCTGCGGTTCGCATTTCAGGGTAATAATCGGTACGCCCCGCAGTTCGGTCAGCAGTAAAAACACTTTTCCACACACTTTATAAACCTGATGTTCCGGCCCGAATGGATAGCCTGATTCGGCGGCGGGCAGCTGTTCAGCCGCGTCGATAGCGATGCGCTGGATCGCGTGACCCTGCATAGTCTCTCTCCCTGTCATTATTCAGTCTGTCGCTGTGGCCCGCGACTGGCTGGTCGCCAGAGGCCTGTTACACTTCTGATAAGCATTAATCAGGAGCAGTCATGAAATTAGGCTTTGCATGTAAATATCTCAATAGCGATGGCAAACAGTTCTTCCCGTTTCGCGCGACGACCCGTAAACGATTTCTGAGTTTACCGCACGCTGAACGTCATCAGCTGGTTCATGAGATCACCGTTACTAATCTCAATAATCTCTACCTGACGCTTGAGCATCTGGCCACGTTACCGCCGCCGCTGCGAATGATGCGTATCGGCAGCGATCTGTTGCCACTTTACACGGTGCCCGAAGCGACGCCGCTGTTTGCGGAATTCCTGCCTGAGCTTTATCCGCTGTTTGCCCGCTGTGGCGAGCTGGCACGGACACATGATATCCGGCTCTCCTTCCATCCGGGACAATATACCGTGCTGGCTTCCGATAATCCCGATGTGGTGGTGCGCGCACTGGAGGATGTGGAGTATCACACGCTCTGCGCCTGTCTGATGGGCTACGGTAAGACCTTCCAGGATTTTAAAATCAACATTCATATGAATGGTAAGGCGGGCTTCGACGGCTTTAAGCAGTCGTTTAATCAGCTCAGCCCGGAGGCGCGGCTGATGCTGACGGTGGAGAATGATGAGATCTCCTGCTCGCTGGATGATGTGCTGCAGGCGGCACCCCTCTGTCCGGTTGTGCTGGATATCCACCATCACTGGGTGAAAGAGAGCGAGTTTATTCAGCCGGATGACGCGCGTGTGGCCAGGGTAATCGACTCCTGGCGCGGCGTGCGACCGGTGCTGCACTATTCGATTTCTCAGGAGGGGATTATTCCGCAGGAGGGCTGGCCCGATCAGCAGCAACTGGGCGTGAGCAAAAGCAAACTGCGGGCGCACTCTGACTTCTTCTTCAATCCGACGCTGAATGGGTGGGCGCTGTCGTTTCAGGCTTTCGACATCATGTGCGAAGTGAAAATGAAAAATCTGGCGCGGGAACCGCTCTGGCAGTGGGGCGTCGCGCAGAAGCTGCTAAAGGATCCCCTGGCTGAAGGGGCCAGGGAATCGGCAGACGTTAAATAATCGCGACGCCGCCCGTAACGGCAATGGTGGCCCCGGAAATGTAGCTGGCTTCATCACTGGCCAGCATCACATAGGTGGGTGCCAGCTCAGCAGGCTGACCGGCACGCTGCAGTGGTACTTCACTGCCAAAGTTTTTCACCTGTTCAACCGGCATGGTCGATGGGATCAGCGGTGTCCAGATGGGACCAGGTGCGACCGCATTGGCACGGATGCCTTTCTCCGCCAGCAGGGCTGCCAGGCCGCCAGAGAAGTTAACGATGGCGGCTTTGGTCGCGGAATAGGCGAGCAGTTTCGGTTTCGGCTGGTCAGCATTGATCGAGGCCGTATTAATGATCGAGCCGCCTGCAGGCATATGTTTTGTGGCCGCTTTGGTGATGTAAAACATCGCGTACAGGTTAGTCTTCATTGTCCGATCAAACTCGTCGTCGCCGATCTCATCCAGCGATTCGCGCGTCATCTGATACGCCGCGTTATTCACCACAATGTTAATTTCACCAAAGGCTTCAACGGCTTTATCGACCAGCGCGTTGCAGTGTGATGCATCAATAATGTCACCGGGCACTAAAATCGCTTTCTGACCGGCGGCCTCAACCAGTCTGGCGGTATCCTGCGCATCCTCATGCTCATCAAGATAAGAGATCAGCACGTCAGCCCCTTCCCGGGCAAAAGCAATCGCCACGGCCCGGCCAATGCCGGAATCGCCGCCGGTAATAATCGCTTTTTTACCCGCCAGACGGCCTGAACCCTGATAACTCTCTTCACCATGATCGGGCTGTGGCTGCATCGCGGCGGTACTGCCGGGCCACGTCTGCTGCTGCTCTTCGAAAGGGGGTTGTGGACGCTGAGTGGATGACATGACGTCTCCTCCATAAAAAAGATGGGAAAAACCTGTCAGGGCATCGATCCCTGACAGGCGGGCAATTAAGGTTTCGGTGGCGTGACGCCATCAATCTGCTCTGACTGTGCACCGGAGCCAGGACGGGCGTTGCCCAGCAGCGGCTCATCACCCAGAATCTCGGGCTGCTGCTTCGCGCTGAACTGCCCATGACCATCGTAAGCCGGGCCACTGCTCCAGCGACCTTCCGGCAGCGGTTTATCCAGTGAGGTATTCAGGCAGTAGTAAGAGTGCTCCTGCGCCTCATGTTCCTGCGGGAAGCTGTTCGGGATTGGCAGCGATGCGTTCAGGCCACCCATCTCTTCGATCACCGCCAGCCACTGCTGCTGGTGCATGGTGTCACGGGCGATCAGGAAGGAGAGGAAATCCTTCATGCCTTTATCTTCGGTCATGTTGTAGAGGCGGGTGGCGAGTACGCGGCCGGTGGCTTCTGCGGTGACGTTAGCCAGCATATCGGCCGCCACGTTGCCAGAGGCGTAGATGTGGCTCATGTCGAACGGCATGCCGTTGGCGTTCACCGGCATTGCCGCCAGACCGGAAGAGAGAATATGGCGCGGATTCATGCCGCCCAGAATCGCATTAACGACCGGATCTTTCGCTGACGCTTCCTGGTAAGAGAGCGGTGCGCCTTCAAGGTTAAGCGCTACGGCGTAGCCCAGCATTTCGATATGGCTCAGCTCTTCGGTGGCGGTAGAGATCAGCAGATCCCGAATCCGCGCATCACCCCGCGCGCCCATCGCCTGGAAAAAGTATTGCATCGCTACACGAATCTCACCCTCGACGCCGCCGATAGCCTGCTGTAACAGCATGGCAAACTCTGGATCGGGCTTCTCTACACGAACCGGGAATTGAAGTTTTGATGAATGATGAAACATGATTATTTTCCTCGTCTGTGTTTGCAGTGGATGCAGAAAAAGCCTGGACACAGATATTGGATAAATAAAGCGAACCGAGAGCAATTAATCGCAATTTAAGGTGAAATAAGCGGCAAAAACGGTAAATAGTAGCGCTATATGTGGTCCGGCAGGGGAGGCTATGCGGGAGGTAAAAAAGAGGCGGGTGATGCAGTGCAGCAGCAATAAAAAAGCCCCTTTAAAAGGGGCCGATTCCGTAGTGGAAAAGCATCCGTGCTAATTCGCGTTCCGTCATAACAGACACAGGTTTTTAGCTTTCGCTGGTAGCTGTTGCACGCTGCAGAACATGTTCAAGAGCCTGACGGTAAACATCCTGCTTAACCACGTCGCGCTCGCTCTCCAGGTGGTGAATCAGGCCCAGCACGATGTCTTTATCGGAGACATGGGCTTTGGCTCGTGCGAGTTCAGCATGGACCGCGGCGATAACCTGTTTTTCAGTCGTCAGCGCTGTACCAGAGTTCATGAAGTAATCAGAAATCTGAGACTCTGTATTCATCGTTGTTTGCATGTCAGGCCTCATAAGAAATTGGGGAGGAATGCGTCGATTCAGAGCCGGTAACCGGCTGACGCAAAAAAAATTGCATCTGAAGGTGGAAATCCACAACACCTTCAGATGCGGTGCAAAGCACACTCGTTACAAGTGATTTAACATCACGAGACAAAGTTATACAAGAATGGCAAAGTTGTACAATAAAATTTGACAAAAGATCACTGGTCAGAGGTGTTGAGGGGCAGGCAGACAACGCAAGCGTATCGGGCTTTCAGGCTTTATCTGAGTTAATTCAGGCTGTTAAAAGATTTTTTTCGCAGGATGATAGTGTCCGCTGGTGCGTAACGCCTCTTTTTTTTAGCCGTGCGAAAACGATACAATAGCCGTTCAGCCAGATATTTCAGCAAAAAACCTGTACAGGCCGTACAGGTTTTTTGCGCAGGAAAAACGGACAACGCAACACGACTGCTGCAATCCTGTCCGCCTGACAGGTCATGCCACATAATTCACTTCCCACACCTGATGCAGAAGGCTAAGGTTGAGCCCTTATTCATCACAAGGAAATGATCATGGTTCACGACTATTTTGCGATTCCGCCTGCGGGCGTGACTCAGGAACAACATAAACGTTCAGTGGCTGTAGCAGCGGCGCTGTCAGTGGCAAAGGAGTCCGTCAGCGCTTCAACGTCAGCAACCGGCTCAAAAGCCTCCTGGGACCTGCAGGCCGTGGCGAATGAAATTGGTAATCTGGCCGATGCGATTCAGGATGCGCTGGAGAGTGATAGCCAGGCGTAAATACTAACCCGGGGACGGGGCAGGTCAGGGGATGGCAGTGTTCAGGAGCCGGTAACGTCCGGTGAGCGGACGCTGCCGGAAAGCCCTATTCCATTGCGGGTGGCTCATATTTAATATACTGGCGCAGGGCGTCATGGATTGCCTGATTGTTGCCTTCCTCCAGACCGCGTTCGGCATATTCTTTTGCCAGGGCGGCCAGCACATCGTCAAACTTCCCTTTGTAGTTGAGATTATTCAGCGCAATTTGCTGACCGAGTATCGCTTTTAATACCGTGGTCTCAACCGTTAACTGTGCAACTGCCTCTTCCAGATGTTTAATTCGATCGTCGTCTGCCATAACCCCTCCAGGCCTTAAAAAAGGCAGAATAACCAGCCCGCGTTGAATATTCAAACCTCAGCGAATGCCACAGAGTCGTTGTCAGATTTTCCTTAAGTAAAAATAATCAGCGGGTGAATTTATAAGATTAGTTACTGAAAGAAAAAAACGCTGATATTCCCGTACTGCGGCAAAAGTAACCCGTTTCTGCTTACTCTCACAGCAGTGAGAAAAAAGAGGGTTAAAAAAGTGCATTACCATCAACTCCTTTGCCTAAAAATGTTCCGTGTCACTTGATTAAATGGGGGATTAGCTATTACTGTATTTATATACAGTAATCTGAGAAAGGAGTGAAATTGTGGAATTCATTAAACCTGCGGACATTCGCGCCGTTATGCCTTTACCGCTTTATATCGAACGTGTGCCGTGTGGATTTCCCTCCCCGGCGCAGGATTATGTCGAACAACGTATCGATCTCAATGCGCTGATGGTGCAGCATCCCAGCGCTACCTATTTTGTCCGCGTCAGCGGCGAGTCGATGATTGAGGCGGGCATTAACGATGGTGACATGCTGGTGGTCGACAGCTCGCTCACCGCCTCACATGGCGATATCGTGGTGGCCGCCGTCGACGGTGAATTTACCGTTAAACGTCTTCAGCTTCATCCCTGCCTGCAACTGATGCCGATGAATACCAAATTTAAACCGATCGCTATCCAGACCGAAGATGCGCTGGAGGTGTTTGGTGTTGTGACCTTTGTTATTAAATCGACGCACTGACCATGTTCGCGCTGGTCGATGTGAACTGCTTTTATGCGTCGTGTGAAACCGTTTTCCGGCCCGATCTGAAAGGCAAACCGGTGGTGGTGCTGTCGAACAATGACGGCTGTGTGATTGCGCGCAGCGCCGAGGCAAAGAAAGCCGGCATTAAAATGGGCGCGCCCTATTTTAAAATGCGCGAAGAGCTGACGCGTCACGCGGTACAGGTCTTCAGCTCAAATTACGCGCTCTATGCCGACATGAGCCATCGGGTGATGACCATCCTCGAAGAGATGGCCCCCTCGGTAGAAATCTACTCGATCGATGAGGCGTTTATGGATCTCACCGGCGTGCAGAACTGCATGGCGCTGGAGACCTTTGGCCGTCAGGTCAAAGAACGGATCCGCAAAGAGACCCATCTGACCGTCGGCGTCGGCATTGCACAGACCAAAACGCTGGCCAAGCTGGCGAATTTTGCGGCCAAAAAGTGGAGCAAAACCGGCGGCATTGTCGATCTGTCGGACCCCGAACGACAGAAAAAGCTGCTGGCACTGATCGATGTGGCTGACGTCTGGGGCGTGGGGCACCGGATCGGCAAACGACTCAACGCCATGGGCGTTATGACGGCGAAAGATCTGGCCGATCAAAGCACCGAATCTATTCGCAAACAGTTCAGCGTGATGATGGAGCGTACCGTCAGGGAACTGCGTGGCGAATCCTGCCTGGAACTGGAGTCAGTGACACCGGATAAGCAGCAAATCATGTGTTCGCGTTCGTTTGGCAGCCGCATCTCCGATTATGACCAGATGCGCGAAGCCGTCTGTGCCTATGCGGAGCGCGCGGCAGAGAAACTGCGTCGTGAGAACCAGTATTGCCGTCAGATAGGGGTATTTTTGCGCACCAGCCCGCACGCAACTGACGAACCCTTTTATGGCAATCAGTCTATAGAGACGTTGCTGATCCCGACGCAGGACACCCGCGACATCATCAACGTAGCAATGGCGTGTCTGGATAACATCTGGATTAAGGGATATCGCTATATCAAGGCGGGCATCGTGCTGGGGGATTTTTTCAGTCAGGGCGTGGCCCAGCTTGATCTGTTTGATGAGCATCAGCCACGCCGCAACAGCCAGGAGCTGATGCAGCTGATGGATAAAATTAACAAAACCGGCAGCGGAAAGCTGTGGTTTGCCGGGCAGGGGATCAACAAGGCCTGGGCGATGAAGCGCGAGATGCTGTCACCTGCCTATACCACACGGGTAGCGGATTTGCCTGTGGTGGCGGTTAAGTAGGTGCGGGTCCGGCTCCCTCTATTGCTGACGTAGCAGCGTCTGCTAAAAGCTTTTTTTATCACGCGATTAAAGTGACAGAAAGTTATGCTTTACCTGGCCCGATGTGCAGTTTTTCATCGGGCATTTTAAAAAAATAACCAGGTAAATATAATGGATTTCAGAGAATTTGAAGCCAGAGTAATGCTCTGGCCCGCAATACATTTCACAGCAATCATTCAATCCCGCCATTACGACGACTATGAGATTTATGCGGTCGACGACAACAGCAATATCAAAACCCGACTCTTTTTATGCTTTGCTGACAATGAGAGCCACGCCAGCCTGCTTATTAAGCAGTTTATGTTATGGCTTATCAAAATAAACGCCCAGCAACGCAGGCAGCAACGGGCAGATCGCCGCAAAGAGACTGCGTTATTATCTGAATGAGTCGTGACCGGTCTGCCCTGTAACCTTTATCGGGTTGCAGGGCACAACCGGTTATTTCCCTCGATCATCGGGCGACAGAAACGGACATCCGTCAGTGTCAGGCCGCTGGCCGATCGCCGCTATCTATACTTGTTACCCGTGCCTGGGATAGAATCCGGGCTGATTCTGACAGGAACGTACCTCCCAGACCGGTAACAATGATCACGACATCGACAGCGCATAAAAACAAAGAGCGGGGACGTCCCAGAGAGTTCGATATTGAACAGGCTCTGGATCACGCCATGATCGTTTTCCGCCAAAAAGGGTATCACGCCACATCAATAAGCGATCTGGGTGAGGCGATGAACCTCTCCGCAGGCAGCATCTATAAGGCCTTTAAAGATAAGCGCTCGCTCTTTCTGCTGGTGTTTGAACGTTATCTGTTGCTCAGAAATACCGAGCTGCGCCGTCGTCTGGCACCCTGTACCAGCGGACGGGAAAAAATAACCGAGCTGTTGCAGTTCTATCTCGACTCGGCGCGTGCTATCGAAGGGCGGCGCGGCTGTCTGGTCGTCGCCAGCGCCATTGCGCTGCAGACGATGGATAAGGCGCTGGCGCAGCGTATTGATGAGGTGATTCAGCGTAATCAGCGCTTCCTGGTCTCGCTGCTGGAGCTGGGGCAACGGGATGGTTCAATCGATAACACGCTGGACAGTGAAGCGGCAGCCGGTTTAATCCTCTGCATTGCATACGGTATGCGGGTGGCAGGCAAGGTCAGCGATGTGAGCAACGAACAGCAGACGCTGGCGCTGGCATTAAAAGTACTGGGGTAATCGTTACGGGGCGGGTCAATCAATAAGCCGGCATTTCTCCGCCCGCATTTTGTCGGACAGAGAAAGTCTGCAGTGCGCTTTTCCCGGCGCTGTTTATGTGCCAGGCTTTTACGTTTTATTCTGTAGCGTAATAATTAAGGCCTGCTTCGTGAAAACCTCAATCTTACTGACACTCGTAGCCGCTATTGGCTGCTCTGTTTTTGCTGCCGAGGGGGGATTTGAAACCCGCGCAGCGAAACATCCGCTGCAACAGCAGGTGACGGAAAGCGGGGAACCGCTGACGCATTAACAGAAGTCGCTGGCAGAGAGCGTCCGCTGCTTAACGGCCAAACAGCAGGCTGATGAGAGCACGGTAGTGGCGCTCATCTTCCAGCGTAGACGCTGTTTCCAGCCGTCGAAGAAGTTTGGTGCAGATCGCTTTACGGTTTACGTTCCCGCCCGCATGCAGAATTTCCACCACCACCTGGCCCAGCGTTTCCTGCTGTGAGGGCAGGCTTGCCGCATTAAAATAACGGGCAATATCGTCTGCCGTCCGCGGCAGTCTCTGGTTCGGGTACATGGGTGATTTCCTGTCAGGTGATGGAAAAACGATCGGTTCGTGGCAAAGTTATACAAAAAAAGCGAGCCTGTATAGCTATTTCAGCGCAGAAGAGGGGGTTTTTGTGCTATCTGCATAGCGTTCAGTGATAAACAGGAAAAAGGCAAAAACTGGCGTGGTGCAGGGAAAGGCGGAAGGGCACCAGGCGAGGCCTGGCACCCTGAACCGACAGCGCCATCATTCAGCGCATTAACGATAATCTTTGAGGAAAACCGGCGCCTGTCCAGTCTCGACCAGCCAGTTTAATTCGGCGCGGTCACGCGTTGAGGCCTCGATAAAGCCTTTGAGCCAGTTGCGTGCATCAGCAATCTGTGCGACGCGCTCATCGCTGCGTTCGTTTTCAGCCATTGCACCCAGCTGGCGAATCAGTGATACCAGCGTAATCTCCTGCTCTTCAAACGCCAGATTGATTGCGGCTTCACCAAGAATCCTATGACCGATTGTTTTATCATGGTAAACCATCAGCGACCTCCTGATTGAATAACGATATGAATAGTCTAGTTAAAGGCAATCCGGACTAAAAGGTCGGAAACCGCCGATAAACGCGGTTTAAATGTTTAAAAATAAAATGAACCTTTAAGCCAAGCGATAAGTCTCTAATAAAAAACAATAAAAGCAAACGTCTGTTTTACGGGTAAAACAGTCTGAGCTATTAAGCTGGTAAAAAAGGATAGTGTTGCCTGAAATTCAGATAAGCAACAGGCAGGTGAGTCACGGTTATTGCTATGCTGCCTGCCATATTATTGCCAAAGCATGACGGATATTTCTGATTGGAATCGGCAGGTGGCAGAGAAATTCGGTCGTGCCACATGCCGTACTAAGCGCAGGCAAAAATAAAGCCGCCCGTAGGCGGCTTTATTAACTAGACGAGCGTGCCCGGTTTATTTCTTCGGTACTTCAGAGACCGCTTTAACGTCCGCTTTATTAATCTGTTGCTTCACGCCATTGGCGTCAGTGTAGGCCAGCAGGCCAGCATCTGACTCAGAAGGCTTGCCATCACTAATAATGGTGCGTCCATCGTTAGTCTGAATCGCATAACTGGTACGGGTGCAGCCGGTTAATACGGTCATACCAATCAATGCGGCGAGAGGTAAAATCAGCGCTTTTTTCATCTTATTCACCTTATATTAGTTGTCGAGTTCACTCATATTACTGATCTCATTGCGATTGATCTGCTCAGTTTTTCCTGTCTGAGCATCGCGATAAGAAACCAGGCCAGTATCTGAATCGATCTGCGGTTTACCATCAGTGACAATGGTGCGGCCATCAGTGGTCTTAATCGACTGATTCGAGGCGCAGCCTGCCAGCGTACCTAAAGAAAGAGCCAGCAAAGCAATGGCTGACAGGGATTTCATTTTCATTTTTTTCAACTCCATGAAGTATAACCAGACGTTTACAGCATAGACGGCTTTATAGAGTTTGCTGGTCCTGTCACGCTTTGCTGCCGGTTTTTTAGACAAAAAAAGGGGGGTGTAGCGATTATTCTGGGGAATGACGGCAGGGAATAGCATTTATTGCAAATGTGCACGGCTGTTTATGCCGTTTTAGCAGCGGCATTACCGGGCCGTAATAAACGTGACGCCAATGCAGGAAATAAGCACGGCAGCCGAAGCCGATATTCTTTGTTAAAGTCAGAGTCGTCCCAGGGGTAATCGTCTGCACCAGCGTTAACAGCTGATCATGTCCGCAGGCCCGATATCCTGATGACTATCGGGCCAGTGAGGAAAGGGATCAAAGAAGGGAGTCTTCGCCAGCTTTGGCTGCCGCTTTTTCCGCTTTCATAGCGCTGACCGGATCGGATGCGCTCAGCCAGCGGTCAAATTTCTGGTAGGTGTCGATAAAGGTTTTAAAGTAGCTGCTGGCAACGGTGGCATTCTCTTTGTGGTTCATAAACGCCACGGCCAGCTTAAATGCGTCTTCGTTATCAAATTTCATGTTTGTTTTCCTCGCTTAAGATCTATAGAGCGTAGCCTGAGAACGCGGCCTGTGCATTCAGACAACCGCCTGAAAACGCGCAATAATTCAGGCTGCCTGACAGCATCCACCAGATTGGCGTGGATTCCCACTTACTTCGCGCCAAATCCTTCTTATAATGCCAGCTTCACTCGTGAAGGAGACCCGCTTATGTTGAAAGGATTAACCGTTGCCGCGGTGCTGCTGCTCTCGGGCTGTAGCCTGATGCATAAACAGCCACCGTCGCCGCAGACCCTGCACTATCGCTGCGGAACCCTGCCCCTGACCGTGACGCTGGATGAGGCGAAAGAGCAGGTGAGCTTTATTATGGATGGCCAGCCCCTGACGCTGAAGCAGACGGTATCCGCTTCCGGCGCGCGCTACAGCGACAACACCTATGTGTTCTGGTCCAAAGGAAACGGCGCATTTATCGAACGTAATGATAAAATCGTCGTGAACGATTGTGAGCTGCAACCTGCCAGCTGACTCTTTATCTGAATAGGCGAGCATTATGAGCGACAGCGAAACGCTACACACCATTGCCCATCTGCGGCGCGAATATACCCGCGGCGGATTGCGTCGTAAGGATCTGCCGGATGATCCGATAGCCCTGTTTGAACAGTGGCTGAGCCAGGCGTGTGAAGCAAAACTGCCCGATCCCACGGCAATGACCGTGGCCACCGTGGATGAGCAGGGCCAGCCGTGGCAGCGCATCGTGCTGCTGAAACACTTCGATGCGCAGGGCATGGTGTTTTACACCAACCTTGGCAGCCGCAAGGCGCTGCAGCTGGCGCACAATCCGCGCATTTGCCTGCACTTCCCGTGGCACTACCTGGAGCGTCAGGTGATGGTACTGGGTGAAGTGGAGAAACTGTCGCCGCTGGAGGTGCTGAAGTATTTCCACAGCCGTCCGCGCGACAGCCAGATTGGGGCCTGGGTGTCGAAGCAGTCGAGCCGGATTTCGGCCCGTGGCATTCTGGAAGGAAAGTTCCTTGAGCTTAAGCAGAAGTTCCAGCAGGGCGACGTGCCGCTGCCCAGCTTCTGGGGTGGCTACCGGGTGAAATTTCACACCGTGGAGTTCTGGCAGGGAGGCGAACATCGTCTGCACGATCGTTTCATCTATCAGCGCGATCACGACGGCTGGAAAATCGACCGTCTGGCACCCTGAATCTGCATGATTTCCCCCTATCAGCGCTGGCACAGAAGGCGTCAGCGCTTTATGCTATAGCCCTCATTTTTTTCGATTCCGCAACTCAGCGGAAAGCTGTGTACCAGCATAGGTGCAGTCTGATCAATTTGGAGTCAGTAATGACCAGCAGTAACCTGATACAACAATTGCAGGAGAGGGGCCTTATCGCCCAGGTGACGGATGAAGACGCGTTAACAGAGAAACTGGCGCAGGGGCCAATTTCGCTCTATTGCGGCTTTGACCCCACTGCTGACAGCTTGCATTTGGGCCATCTGGTACCGCTGCTCTGCCTGAAGCGTTTTCAGGATGCCGGCCATCAGCCGGTGGCGCTGGTCGGGGGTGCAACCGGCCTGATTGGCGACCCGAGCTTTAAAGCCGCAGAGCGTAAACTTAATACCAGCGACACCGTCAACGAATGGGTTGAGAAGATCCGCCAGCAGGTGGCGCCATTCCTGGACTTCGATTGCGGCAGCAACAGCGCCATCGCCGCCAATAACTATGACTGGTTTGGCAGCATGAACGTGCTGACCTTCCTGCGGGATATCGGCAAACACTTCTCCGTTAACCAGATGATCAATAAAGAAGCGGTGAAGCAGCGCCTGAACCGTGACGATCAGGGTATCTCCTTTACCGAGTTCTCCTACAATCTGCTGCAGGGCTATGACTTTGCCTGCCTGAACGAGCGTCACGGCGTATCGCTGCAGATTGGCGGTTCCGATCAGTGGGGTAACATCACCTCTGGTATCGACCTGACCCGTCGTCTGCATCAGAACCAGGTCTTTGGCCTGACCGTTCCGCTGATCACTAAGTCTGACGGTACCAAATTCGGTAAAACTGAAGGCGGCGCAGTCTGGCTGGATGCGAAGAAAACCAGTCCGTATAAGTTCTATCAGTTCTGGATCAATACCGCGGATGCTGACGTCTATCGCTTCCTGAAGTTCTTCACTTTCCTGAGCATTGAGGAGATCAACGCGCTGGAAGAAGAGGACAAAAACAGCGGCACCGCGCCACGTGCGCAGTATGTACTGGCTGAGCAGGTAACGCGTCTGGTGCATGGCGAAGCGGGTCTGTCGGCGGCAAAACGTATTACGGCCAGCCTCTTCTCAGGCTCCGTAAGCGACATGACCGAAGCCGATTTTGAACAGCTGGCGCAGGATGGGATGCCCACTATCGTGCTGGGCGCTGACGACGATCTGCAGCAGGCGCTGGTGAAAGCAGAGCTGGTACCGTCTCGCGGTCAGGCACGCACCATGATCGGCTCCAATGCCGTTTCTCTGAATGGTGAAAAGCAGTCTGATGCGGAATACCGCTTCAGCGACAGCGACAAACTGTTTAACCGCTTTACGCTGCTGCGTCGCGGCAAGAAACATTACTGCCTGATTAACTGGCAGTAAGATTTCAGGGCCGGTTTCCGGCCCTTTTTTATGGCAAGGCAGGACAGGGCAAACAAGTGAAAAATATTTTAGCGATTCAGTCGCACGTTGTTTTTGGTCACGCCGGTAACGCGGCGGCTGAGTTTCCGATGCGCCGCTTGGGGGCAAACGTCTGGCCGCTAAATACCGTGCAGTTTTCCAACCATACGCAATATGGCCACTGGACCGGCACGGTGATGCCTGCAACGCATTTAACCGACATCGTTAAAGGTATTGCGGATATTGACCGCCTGAAGACCTGTGACGCGGTGCTGAGCGGCTATCTGGGTTCGGCAGAGCAGGGCGAGCAGATTCTGCAGATTGTTCGGCAGGTCAAAGCAGCTAATCCGAATGCCTGGTACTTCTGCGATCCGGTGATGGGTCACCCCGAGAAAGGCTGCATTGTGGCACCCGGCGTGGCGGAGTTTCACTGCAAAATGGCGATGCCGGCCAGCGACATTATCGCCCCGAATCTGCTTGAGCTGGAGATGCTGAGCGAACGCACCGTTACCGACGTCGACGCGGCAGTCGACGCGGCGCGGGCGCTGATTGCCCAGGGACCACGCGTGGTACTGGTGAAGCACCTGGCGCGCGCCGGTCGTCGCAGCGATCGCTTTGAGATGCTGCTGGTAACGGCGGAAGACGCCTGGCACATCAGCCGTCCGCTGGTCGATTTTGGTGTGCGTCAGCCAGTCGGCGTGGGCGATCTCACCAGCGGTCTGCTGCTGGTGAATCTGCTTCACGGCAAATCATTGCAGGATGCGCTGGAACACGTCACTGCGGCGGTCTATGAGGTGATGCTGAAAACCCACCAGATGGGCGAGTATGAGCTGCAGCTGGTGGCGGCCCAGGATGCCATCGCCAGTCCGACGCAGCATTTCGCGGCAGAAAAGCTGTAAAGCAAAAGGGCCGGTCAACCGGCCCTGTTCACTCAGGCTAAGCCTTCCGCTTTCAGCGCCGCCTGCACCGCAGGACGTTCGGCAACGCGATCAAACCACGCCTCCAGCGCCGTAAAGCCGGACAGATCCAGTCCCAGCGCTTTTGCCCAGCGCGTTACCACAAACAGATAGGCATCCGCCACGCTGAAATGCAGCCCCATCAGCCACTGTCTGTCGCGCAGTGACGCATCGACATAGCGGAATTTCGCTTCCAGCTGGCTGCGCGTCTGTGCTTTCACCTCATCGGAGTAACCGGGACGAAACAGCGGCCCAAAGCTTTTGTGCAGTTCGCTGCCGATGTAGCTGAGCCACTCCACGGTGTGATAACGCGTCAGGCTGCCGACCGGTGCCAGCAGATGGCGATCGGGCTTGAGATCCGCCAGGTACTGCACAATGGCAACACCTTCCGTCAGCACGGAGCCGTCGCTGAGCTGCAGCGCGGGCACCTGGCCTTTAGGGTTAATCTGGCGAAAATCATCGCCCCGTTCAGTGAGTTTTGTGGCCAGATCAACACTCACCTGCGTGAAGTCCAGTCCGCATTCGCGCATAACAATGTGGGGAGAAAGAGAGCAGGCTCCTGCTTTGCAAAACAGTTTCATGACCATGTACTCCTTGTTGCAATGGGATCACAGCATAGTAAAGGCTCAGGGTGGAATTGCCAGTGATAAGGATCAGGGATCGATGAGGGAAAGGGGCAGCAATAAAAAAAGCCGGGCAGAGCCCGGCTGATTCGTGTCACGGCAGCGATGACGCCTGCACGTTATTTTTTCGCGTCAGGATCCTGCGTCATACGGTTCAGCAACGGCGCCGTAATCAGCATCAGCAGAGCGATGACAGCGGTCACGATACCAATCTGCTGGAATACGCGGCTGTAGGTCGCCAGCGAAATCAGCGGGTCGGTCACGTTTTCAGGCACCGCCATCAGGTTGGCCACTTTACCGGCAATGACCGCCGCGCCTGCGGTGGTCAGGAACCAGGAGCCCATGATAAAGCCCATCAGACGCTGAGGCACCAACTGTGCGACCATCGCCAGACCGAGGCCGGAGATCATCAGTTCACCGATACTCTGCAGCGCATAGCTCAGGATCAGCCAGTTAACAGAAACGATACCGGCATCGCTGGCAAACTTCGCGCCCACCGGCAGCACCAGGAACGCAGCGGAGCAGAGCACCATACCAAAGGCAAACTTGTGCGGCATCGGCAGCTTATCACCCAGCTTGTTGTAGAGCGCCGCCAGCAGCGGACTGGCCAGCATGATCCAGAACGGGTTCAGCGCCTGGAACTGCTCGGGCGCAAAGGTAATGCCGAGAATCGTGTGCTCAACGTTGCGGATAGCAAAGAAGTTGAGTGACGTTGGCATCTGCATATAGAGCACGAAGAACAGAATCGCTTCGACCATCAGCAGGAAGGCCACAATCATTTTACGACGCGCTGCGCCCTGCAGCGCAAAGGCTTCTTTGGCAAACACCAGTACGATACCCAGCGCAATCACAGCCAGCACCAGGCGTGCAATGACCTGATGATGCAGCATCCAGTTCGCCAGCGCGATCAGTACTACGACGCCAACCAGCGTCATCAGCAGTTTTCCGACCTGCAGCGGTGCAAAGTCGGGCTTAGAACCGTAATCCTTGACCATGCGTTTGCAGAACAGGAAGTTAAACAGGGTGATGATCAGCCCGATAACGCACAGCGAGAAGGCAACGCTGTAACCATATTTCGCCGCTAACCACGGGGTGAGCATCATCGAAAACAGTGAACCGATGTTGATCGACATATAGAACATGGTGAAGGCACCATCAATACGTGGATCATCTTTGTCGTAGCAGGTGGAGAGCAGCGAAGAGGGGTTCGCTTTGAACAGCCCGCTGCCCACGGCGATGGTCGCCATACCGATATAGACGATGCTGACGTTATGACCGGAGAATGCTACCAGCGCATAACCCAGTGCCAGTACCAGCACGCCCAGCACAATCACACGTTTGGTGCCCAGCACTTTATCGCCGAGCCAGCCGCCAATGGCGACGAGTCCATAAACCAGCGCGCTGAATGAAGAGAACAGGGTGATGGAGTCTGATTCAGACAATCCCAGTTGCTTCACCAGGTAAACCGCCATAATGGCCTGCAGGCCATAGAAGCCAAAACGTTCCCATAACTCAATCGAGAAGATTAAGTAGAACGCCTTCGGCTGTTTAAACGCATTGAGACTGACAGCCTCATCAGTGTGTTTGTTTGCAGTTGACACATGTACCTCAGTTTTTTCATACCCTGTTTCGGGACAGCAATTAAGTCCGCGTCATGTGAGTTTTTCATGCGCGAGATTGTTATTAGAAGGGAAAAGCGGCGACTAATTTGGCTGATTACGGGCGGCAGGGCAAGAATTTTCTGACAACCGGCCTGAGCTGATAATCCAGGGTTAAAAACCTTATAACAAACTGTTGATCAGATTTTAATTTTGATGACAAAGAGCATATCAGTATAAATCAACTGAATGTAAGCGAGACGCTGGATGGATTTAACATTAACTGCTAATGGAGAGTAATTCAGATGAAACGTTTGCTGCAGATTTTATCAGCAGCATTTACAGGAGGTTTCAGGCCATTATTCAGGCAATATGACGAAAAAGTAAACGTTAACACGTCTCCTTTGGCGGCAAAGCATACAATTGCTGATCGAGAGCACAAACCCGCGATTTAATTCAGAAAGCAAAACAAGAAACCGATTGCGTTGCTGCGCAGGAAGGCTGAAAAGCCTGTCGGCAGCATAAACCGGAAAAAAGGTTCCGCTGAAGAAATGGGGCGCAGGCGCTGGTGAAGGGGTGAGGGTCTTTGTACTGAGTGGTAGCATTATGGCGCGGCGTTCAGGATGCTCGACAGGAAATTAACATTCCTGTAACCTCTCAATTTCCCCGAGAAGGATCTGTTTATGCCATCCCCCCTGCGTTTATCTCTGGCTGGTGACTACCGCGCCGATGCGGTTGCCCATCAGGCCATTCCACTTGCTATTGAACGTGCTGCCCGCTGGCTGAACATTACGGTTGAAGCTGAATGGATTGCCAGCGAAAAAATCGCTGAATCCGACCTCAGGCGCAGTGACGCGGTCTGGGTCGTGCCTGGCAGTCCCTACCATAATGATGAGGCCGTTTTTGACACCATTCGCTGGGCGCGGGAAAGCGGAAAGCCTTTCCTGGGATCGTGCGGGGGATTCCAGTATGCGGTCATCGAGTATGCGCGCAATGTACTGGGCTGGCACGATGCGAGTCATGCCGAAACCGACACCGGCGGGCGCATGGTCATAGCTCCGCTGAGCTGCTCGCTGGTGGAGCAGCGCGGCGCGGTCAGGTTCGAACCCGGTTCACGTATTGCTGCGGCCTACGGCACGCTGGACAGCGATGAAGGCTATCACTGTAACTTTGGCGTCAACCCGGAATTCAGTGCGGCGCTGGGCGATAACACCCTACGTATTACTGCCCGGGATGACGCGGGGGACGTACGCGGTGTGGAGCTGCCGGATCATCCTTTCTTTGTTGCCACCCTGTTCCAGTCAGAACGCGCTGCGCTGCAGGAGAAAGATTCTCCGCTGGTGATTGCCTGGATGCAGGCGGCACGGGCACAACGCTAAAAAGTGAGCAGCCTGTGACACTGTCACAGGTTGCTGTTCTTCAGCGCAGCAGCGCCGGGCGTTTGGCGTTAAACGACCAGTTATCAATCAAAAACTGCATGCCCAGCGCATCGTTACGATTTTTATCCGGCAGCGAATTGTAGAGTGCGTGTGCCGCTTCGACCCGTTCCATATTCAGGGTGACGCCCAGCCCTGGCCCCTCTGGCAGTTCCAGATGCCCATCCCGAATCTGCGGCGGATGCTGCGTCAGCTGTTGTCCATCCTGCCAGATCCAGTGCGTATCAAAGGCCGTCAGACGATCGCCGGGTGCAGCCGCCCCCAGATGCGCCACCATCGCCAGAGACACATCAAAGTGGTTGTTTGAATGGCAGCCGGTAGTCAGCCCCCATTCCTGACAGAGCTGCGCCACGATGTGTGCATTACGCATCGTCCAGAAGTGCGGATCGGCCAGCGGAATGTCGATAGCATTGAGCTGTAACGCATGCTGCAACTGTCGCCAGTCATTGGCGATCATATTGGTGGCGACCGGAATACCGGTGGCGCGTTTAAACTCGGCCAGCGTTTCCCGGCCGGAGTAGCCCTGTTCCGCGCCACAGGGATCTTCAAGATAAGGAATGCGGCCCGCCAGCTGTTTACCATAATAAATCGCTTCGTCCAGCGACCAGCTGGCGTTGGGGTCGACCGTGACGCGAGCCTGCGGAAAGCGTTGCAGCAGGGCGTTGACCGTCTCTACCTCCACTTCGCCGTGATGTACGCCGCCCTTGAGTTTGAAGTCGCGGAAGCCATAGCGTTCCGCTGCGGCTTCAGCCAGCCGTACGACGCCTTGCGCATCCATCGCTTTTTCATGGCGCAGTTGCAGCCAGGCATCACCGCCAGACTGGCCTGCCTGATAGTTCATGCTGGTCAGGTTGCGGTCGGCGATATAGAACAGATAGCCGAGCACCGGCACCCGATCGCGCTGCCTGCCGCTGGCAAGTAATTCGGCAACCGGCAGATTCAGATGCTGGCCCATCAAATCAAGCAGCGCCGCTTCAATCGCCGCTGTGGCGTTGTAGAACTTCTCCGGGTTCATCTGCGGAATGTGGATGTCATCGGTATGCGCGGTCTGCTGATGGCGTGCGTCACTGGCAAACAGTGTGGCGATCGTCGCATTCAGCCGCAGCAGTTCGCTGCCCTCAATCTGCGATCGAAAACGTGCCAGCAGCGCCAGCGTCGAAGCGTGACAGGGACTTTCGCCCACGCCGGTACGGCCTGCGGAATCGGTCAGGATCACCAGGATGCGGGTAAAGTAGCAGTTATGCGCGCCACCAATGTTCAGCAGCATGCTGTCATAACCGGCGACCGGCACCACCCGCATTGTTTTAATGACTGGACTGTCTGACATGGTGATTCTCCATAGGATCAAGGGAAGGCGGGGATGGCCTGCGGCGCAGCAGCAGCCACAGCCCGGTCAGCAGCGAAACGCTGGTCAGCGCATAGAGGCCGCCGGTAGTGGAACCGGTCTTCATCTCCAGATAGCCAAACACCGTCGGTGCGAAGAAGCCGCCAAGATTGCCAACAGAATTCACCAGCGCAATGCCCGGTGCGACAATCGAGGCGGGCAGTTCTCCCTGCGGCATCGGCCAGAAAAAGGTGGCGCTGACTTTTGAGCCGATACAGGCCACGATCATCGCAAGGAAACCAAACCACGGGGAACCCAGCGTAGCCATAAAAGTGCCACAGGCGGCGACCAGCATGGCAACGCCCAGCGCTTTATCGAGTCTGTCACGGTGGCGGTCTGAAAAGCGGCTCAGCAGGTTGATGGCGATAATGGCGCACAGCCATGGCACAGCGGTGAGAATCCCGATGCCAAAACTGCTGAACCCCTGTATGCGCTGAATAATCTGCGGCAGCCAGAACACCAGCGTATAACCCGTCATGGTCATGGTGAAGAAAATTGCGCAGAAGAACAGCAGGCTGCGATTGCGTAACAGTGACATTCTGCCCGGCTCGCGATTAAGCGCGTCACGCTGTGCCTCTTCACTGTTCAGCTGCTTCACCAGTGCCTGTTTCTCTGCATCACTCAGCCAGCGCGCATCAGCAGGACGCGATACCAGCACCCAGGCGGCGAGGATCCCGACCAGCACCGAGGCGCCGCCTTCAAGGAACATCACCCATTTCCAGCCTGCTATCCCCAGAAAGTTGTGCATCATCAGGATAGCACCCGTGATCGGCCCGGAGAAAAGAAAGGCGCCAGCCGTGGCGCTCAGGACCATCGCGGTAGCCCGGCCGCGCCAGGCATTCGGCACCCACTGACGGAAATAGAACAGCACGCCGGGAAAGAAGCCCGCTTCGGCGACGCCGAGTAAGAAACGCAGCAGGTAAAACTGAATGGGTGATGTGACGAATCCGGTCAGGACCACCACCAATCCCCAGGTAATCATGATGCGTGTCAGCCAGACGCGTGCACCAAAGCGCTTCATCATCAGATTGCTCGGCACTTCAAACAGCGCATAACCAATGAAAAAGAGGCCCGCACCCAGACCAAAGGCGGCGGCGCTGATCCCGGCATCGGTACGCAGTTCGGCTTTAATAAAGCCAATGTTGGCGCGGTCGATCTGATTAATAATCAGCATCATCACCAGCATCGGGATGATATGGGTGAAGAATTTTTTGATGGCGGAGGCGATCAGCTCATCGTGCTGCGGGGACAAGGCGCTATCCATCGTTCTTCCTCATGAGAAACGTAAAGAAGAGCAAAGTGTAGGGCGCTGAAAAGGCGGGCTCTATAGGCATCCGCCCAGGACCGGATGGGCGTCCGGCCTGGGGGATTGTGTTATCAGGACGTTACCGGAAAGGCGAGGCGAAGCGGCTGAGCAAAACTGTGGCAGCGATCAACTTTGTGTGTGTCATTCGGCCATACGGAGCGTGCCGGCAGAACGGGACGCGTCAGCAGCAGGCAGGCTTCAGCCGCTAAACTGACGGCGCTGGGCAATCTCTTCCGCACGCAGCAGCAGTGCCTGCAAATCATCTTCGTCAATATCCAGCAGTTCGCCGCCCTGTAAAGCCTGATGCAGATCGGCGCGCGTCAGCGGGACCGGCATGGCGACCGGCTGGGGTTTGACTTCTTCAGGGGCCAGCGGATGCGGATAGCGGCGACCGGCCAGATTGTTAAACAGCAGAGCCAGTAGCGCCAGCGTCAGTGAGTTGAGCAAGACTGGCGTCAGGACAAACTGATAACCCAGCTGCTGTACCGATGGCCCGCCCAGAATAGCGGTCAGCGCCACCGCGCCGCCGGGCGGATGCAGACAGCGCAGCTGGAACATCAGCAGGATCGCCACGCAGGCCGCGACACCGCAGGCGATGGCCGGATCGGGTATCAGCTGGCTGACGGTAACGCCTGCCAGCGCTGACAGGCTGTTGCCGCCAACGATTGCCCACGGCTGCGCCAGCGGACTGGCAGGCAAACCAAAGAGCAGGACAGCTGATGCGCCAACCGGGGCGACAAACCACAGGTTCAGTTCGCCCAGCATCCAGTGGCTCAGCAGGCTGGTCAGCACCAGGCCAATGCCCGCACCCAGTCCGGCGATCACCACATGCTTGTTACTTACTGCCAGCGGATGCGGCCAGAGGCGCGCCAGAAACAGGCGCAGAGGATGCCTTCCAGCAGAAGGGCTTTTCTTCATTACGTTACTCACCGTGTCATAACATTTTCTTATCGTCAGGGGCGGCGATTTTCCATCATCAACATCAATGTAACAACCCGACAAACTGTGCCGGTATTCCGGCGCGTCAGAAAGCGTGGTGAAAAGGGGGATCGCGCAGAAGATGTCACGCAGCGGGCACAGGCAGACAATAAAAAACCCGCCGCAGCGGGTCAGTCATCAGTGGGATCACTCAACTTTGTCGGGATACTCGCAGAGGTCTTCAATCAGGCAGGAGCCGCAGCGCGGTTTACGCGCCACGCAGGTGTAGCGGCCATGCAGAATCAGCCAGTGGTGACAATCGACCTTGTAGGCAGCCGGAACCACCTTCAGCAGCTTCTGTTCCACCTCTTCCACATTCTTACCCGGCGCAAATTTCGTGCGGTTACTGACGCGAAAAATATGCGTATCAACGGCAATCGTCGGCCAGCCAAAAGCGGTATTGAGCACCACATTAGCGGTTTTACGACCTACACCGGGCAGGGCTTCCAGCGCCGCACGATCTTCCGGCACTTCACCGTTGTGCTGCTCAAGCAGAATGCGGCAGGTCTTAATCACATTTTCCGCTTTGCTGTTAAACAGGCCGATGGTTTTGATGTATTCCTTTACGCCATCCACGCCCAGTGCCAGCATCGCAGCGGGCGTGTTGGCCACCGGATAGAGCTTTGCGGTGGCCTTGTTCACGCTGACATCGGTCGCCTGCGCCGAGAGCAATACCGCAATCAGCAGCTCAAACGGCGAGCTGAAATTCAGCTCGGTGGTCGGATGCGGATTGTTCTGCTGCAGCCGGTGAAGGATTTCGGTGCGTTTGGTCTGATTCACACCGGCTTCCCGACGGCGTTCTGAGGCGCAGCGGTTTCAGCCGCCTGAGCACGCAGCGCTGCACGCTGTTTCATTTTCTGATCGATCAGGTATTTGCACGCCAGCATCATGCCCAGGCCGATAAACGCGCCAGGCGGCAGCATGGCCAGCAGCATCGGCGAGTCGAAATGAACCACTTCGATACGCAGCGATTTCGCCCACGGACCAAGCAGCTGATCGGCACCGTTAAACAGCGTGCCGCTGCCGATAATTTCGCGCAGCGAACCCAGCACCACCATGGCACAGGTTGCGCCCATGCCGATGGCAAAGCCATCCAGCGCCGAGAGCGGAATGCTGCTTTTAGAGGCGACGGCTTCAGCACGGCCCACCACGATGCAGTTGGTCACGATCAGCGGGATAAAAATCCCCAGCGACTGATAGAGACCGTAGGCATAGGCGTTGATCAGCATCTGCACGCAGCTCACTACCGAGGCGATGATCATCACATAAATCGGGATACGGATTTCCGACGGCACCCAGCGGCGCGAGGCGGAAATAAAACTGTTGGTCAGGGTCAGCACCAGCGTGGTGGCAAGGCCTAAACCCAGCGCGTTAGTGGCGGTCGCGGTGACCGCCAGCAGCGGGCAGAGACCCAGCAGCTGCACCAGTGCCGAGTTGTTCTTCCACAATCCACCAACCAGCAGACTTTTAGCTTCACTCATTTGTGTCTCCACATGCCGGTAACGAAGAGAGTCTCCCCGGAAGCGTTTTCATCAACAGCGCAGTGCGTTTCGTCGCATTGACCACCGCGCGTGGGGTAATGGTGGCGCCGGTAAACTGATCGAAGTCGCCGCCATCTTTTTTAACCGCAAAGGCTTTATCAGACGGACCCTGCACCACTTTGCCATTAAAGCTGTTGATCCAGTCAGAGATGCGCAGTTCGATCTTATCGCCCAGGCCAGGCGTTTCATGGTGTTCGATTACGCGCACGCCCAGTACTTTACCCTGGAAATCGGCACCGACCAGCATCTGTATCGCACCAGAATAGCCGTCAGGCGCCGTTGTCTCCAGTGCCGCCGCGACCGGCTTGCCACCTTTACGCGCCAGGAAGAGATGATGCGGCGCACTATTACCCAGCGCTGCATCCGTGACAACGTAACAATCCTGCTGGATGTTGTTGTCATACAGCTCGACAGGTACCACCTGATCCAGCAGATTTTTCTGCTGTAACTGGGTCTGATGCTCTACCGTCGGTTTGGTGACCGTATTCACCACAGCGGTAGCGGCCGTGGTAATCGCGGCGAAAATCGCCAGCGTGACGCCATTTTTGCGAATCGTCTCCAGCATCGCTTAATCCTTCTGATGGCCGTAAACGCGCGGCTGGGTGTAGTAATCAATGAGCGGCACGCAGATGTTGGCAAGCAGCACAGCAAACGCCACGCCGTCAGGATAGCCGCCAAAGCTGCGGATCAGCCAGACCAGCAGGCCGATCAGCGCGCCGTAGACCAGACGACCACGATTGGTGGTCGACGCGGTTACCGGATCGGTAGCGATAAAGAACGCGCCCAGCATGGTGGCACCGGAGAAAAGATGAATCAGCGGGCTGTTGAGCGATTCCGGTGAGAAGAACCAGCCCAGCGTGGCGCAGAACGCCAGTGACAGCAGCATGGCGGCAGGGATATGCCAGCGAATCGCACTCTTCCACAGCAGGAACAGGCCGCCCGCCAGATAACCGACGTTCACCCACTGCCAGCCGAGCCCGGCCAGCACGCCGCTGTAAATCGGCTGCGCCAGCAGATGTTCGGCACTGTGACCAGCGCGTAAGCCGGTTTTAAAGGTATCCAGCGGCGTTGCCTGGCTGATGCCATCCACACCCATCTGCAACTGCTGCATGGTGTCACCCGCCAGCGTGTGGCCCCGGAACACCATGCTCAGACTGTCCATCAGGCCGGGTTTAATCGCCTGTAACGTGTCAGGCGGCAGCCAGCTGGTCATCTGCACCGGGAAGGAGATCAGCAGCACTACATAGCCAACCATCGCCGGGTTAAACGGGTTCTGGCCGAGTCCGCCATAGAGCTGTTTAGCAATGACCACCGCAAACAGGGTACCAATCACCACCAGCCACCAGGGGGCCAGCGGCGGCAGGCTGATACCGATCAGGAGGGCGGTCAGCAATGCCGAATTATCCGCCAGCGTGCTGGCAACCGGTGCTTTACGCAGACGCAGGATCGCCGCCTCGGTCAGCCAGGCGGTAAGGGTCGCCAGTAAGACCTGTAAAACGGTGCCGTAGCCAAAGAAATAACACTGTGTAGCAAAACCTGGCACCGCCGCCAGCACCACCAGCAGCATGATGTTGCCGGTACTGCGGCGGTTATGGGTATAAGGAGAACTTGCGATACGAAAAGCCATTTAATCCTCAAGCGTCGTAGACGACTGCGCTTTACGCGCTTTGGCACGGGCGATGGCGGCAGCAATAGCGGCCTTGCGCGCATCATCGGGTTGATTCAGTTCAGGTGCCTGTTCGGGTTCAGCATTGGCGTTATTTGCCTGCTCCTGCGCCTGTTCCGCTTTCTCTACCGCAAAATGCGCGGCGGTGGCGAGCGCTGCGGCGTCACGGGAAGCGGCATCGGCGTCACTTTCAGCCTGTGCCGCTTTCTTCGCTTTGGCACGGGCGATAGCGGCCTGAAC
>NZ_JACVVI010000024.1:0-51451 GCF_016658625.1 Pantoea sp. S62
GAGCTGCGAGTCCCTGTTCCGCCCTGACCTGCGCGGTAAACCGGTGGTGGTGCTCAGCAATAATGACGGCTGTGTCATCGCCCGATCGGCGGGCGCCAAAGCGCTGGGCATCAAAATGGGGGTACCGTGGTTTCAGATAAAAAATGAAGAATATCCTGAGAAGATTCATGTGTTTAGCTCGAATTACGGGCTTTATCATAGTCTCAGCCAGCGGATCATGACGGCTCTGGAGGAGATTACGCCCCGGGTCGAGCAGTATTCGATTGACGAGATGTTTTTGGATCTGACCGGCATTGACGGGTGTGAGGATTTTGAGCACTTCGGCCGGCGCCTGCGGGCGCACGTGCTGGCCATAACCGGCCTGACCGTCGGCGTCGGCATGGGGCCGACCAAGACGCTGGCAAAGAGTGCCCAGTGGGCCGGCAAGGAGTGGAAGCAGTTCCGCGGGGTGCTGGCCCTGACGCCCGGTAACCCGAAGCGCACGGCCACCCTGCTCCAGAATCAGCCGGTGGAGGAAGTCTGGGGCGTGGGCAGGCGCATTGCCAGAAGACTGAACCTGATGGGCATTGAAAACGCCCTGCAGCTGTCGCGCGCGCATCCCGCGCTCATCCGCAAAAACTTCAGCGTGGTGCTGGAGCGGACCGTGCGTGAGCTCAACGGGGAGTCCTGTATTCCGCTGGAGGAACTCCCGCCGGCCAAACAGCAGATTTGCTGTTCGCGGTCCTTTGGCGAGCGCATCACCTCAAAAGTGGCCATGCAGCAGGCCCTGTGCCAGTACGCGACCCGCACCGCAGAAAAGCTCCGGGGAGAGCGGCAGTTCTGCCGGCGCATCAGCGTGTTTATCCGGACGTCGCCGCATGCAGAAAACGAGGTGTTTTACGGCAACAGCGCCGGCGAGAAGCTCAGCCTGCCGACCCGGGACACCCGCGATATCATCGGGGCGGCCATGCGATCGCTCGATCGTATCTGGCTGGACGGCCGCAGGTACATGAAGGCCGGCGTGATGCTCGATGACTTTATCCCGCACGGCGTCAGTCAGCTGAATCTCTTTGACGATGCGCAGCCGCGGGCCAACAGCGCGCAGCTGATGAAGGTGCTGGACGGCATCAATCAGTCCGGGCTGGGCCGCGTGTGGTTTGCCGGTCAGGGCGTGAATACGGAATGGAAAATGAGGCGGGACATGCTGTCACCGGCGTGGACCACGCGCTGGAGTGATATCCCGGTGGCGCGCGTGATGTAACCTGTAGCGGCAGGGCACAGCAGACATAACATAGGTCTGCTGCCCTGCCCTGTCATGAAAAGTGCGGCCAGAACTCATCCATGATGAGCAGGGGTTTACCCGGGCGCTTTCCGCGGAAGTATCGTCCGCGCGGAACCCTGTCCTTACGCGAAAGCTGATGAAGCCAGTCATCAAAGGCCGGACGGCGCCTGCGGACGGGTCCCTTAAACATGCTGGCTGACTGCGTAACAGTTTTGAATACAATCCCCGGGCTGCGCATCTGCGTCAGCAGTTCCTGCATTTCTTTCATAGCTTCCTCTGGGTTAAATGTTATTCACTGCCGTGTTTTTTCTTCTTCCAGCCGCCGTTGGCCAGGAAGGCTGCGCGCGAAACGCAGGCGCCCCAGAGCAGCTGCATGCCGATTTTGACCAGCTCACTGGCATCAGGCAGGAAAAAAAGCGGCACGATAAAGAGCGTGCTCAGCAGAAACCCCCATTCGGCAGCGCTTTTCCGGTCTGCATCGCTGAGCGTCTTTAAGCCTGAAAAACCTGCAACGAATTCAGTAACCCGCATCATTTTACCTCATGAAATCATGATAGAATGATTTCATTCTAATAGTTAACCACCGCGCGTTTCACGCAGCATCCGGTACCCTTCAAGGAGCATGTCTGTCATTGAGATACCCTGCTCAGCCGCATAGGCTTTCATCTCTTTGTGACGGGCAACGGACACTTTGATCTGTATGGGCTTGATGTCCGAATCGGGTCTCGCCCCTTTTCCCGTGACGTCCAGCGTAGGTTCACTTGCCGGCGGCGGTGAGAGTTTTATTGTATTTTTAGGCTGCTTCACGTGAGCTCCTGAGCATTAATTCATTAAAAAATGATATCATGCATTAATGATATCATGAATTTCCTCAACCATCGCTCTGGCTTCGTCATTGAGCGTTTTGAAGGGGGTTTCAAACAGCGCCCTGCCGCCGTCAAGAGCCTGCCCGTATGCGGGCTGGAAACGGATTGTTGCGTTAAGGACCCTGAAGCCCCACGCACCGATAGTGGCCTGTGCTTTTTTCCCCTCTGCCGCAGACGGCGTTTTCGCGACAAGAAACACAATCTTCTCCCGCGGAATGCCCTTCATCGTCAGCTCGCGCCCGAGCTCAAGCGACGGTTCGAGATCGTCTATCGTCGGTCCGGTCGAAACGATGACCAGGTCTGACTCTGAGGCAACGTCCATTGAGGTCGTCTCGGCGGCAGGACGGCCGTCAATGATGATCAGGTGATACTGATCCCGGACCTTTACGGCGGTGTCCACGCGGCGGTAAAGTCCGCACTCGATCGCAGGCAGCCCGGCTTCCTCACGCCTGCGGCACCACTTTATTGACGTCTGCTGTTTCTCATCAATATCCGCGAGATGCGTCTTCCATCCGGCCTCGGTAAATCCCGCCGCCAGCGTTCTGGCCGTCGTACTTTTCGACCCGCCGCCTTTCTGCCCGATACAGGAAATTATGGTCATGATTTCATCCTTTCATTATTTCATTTTTTAAACTGAGCCAACTATGACACGGTTTAAGCACGAATGAAAGCATGATAACATTAAATCATGATAGAATGATTTACCGTTTACAGGGAGGGTCCTGCCGATATGAAACAGACATACTGGGTAAGCATCTATAAAGGAAGAAGTGATGACGCTGAGAGCCGTATCTTTTCGCCGGAACAGCAAAAGCGAGCACAGTTTCAGGAATGGCTCAGCGATGCCCGTGACGTAAAGGGCAGCGGCGGGTGCCGCTGCCGGTTCGGGAGTGAACTGCCTCTCAGCATTGTCCGGCGCGGAGAAAACTGCCATCTGGCAAAGTACCGTTATACCGGTGCACACCACAAAGAAGACTGCCGCTTTTACAGCAGGCTGGCGGGGGAAGGAGGGCAGCAGGCTTACCATCAGGAAGCCCTGCGGGAGACCCCGGCCGGCACGCTTATGATCTCACTTGACGTTCCGCTGAAAAAACTCGGTGACGGCGAAGCAGAACCGGCTGAGACACCGGCGCCTCGCTCCGCGGGAAAGACGGTAAAACGCAATACGATGACGCTGCTGGGCCTGCTGCACCTGCTGTGGGAAACATCCCGCTATACGGAATGGCACCCGGCATGGGAAGGCAGCCGCAATGGCCCCCTGATGGGATGGCATCTGCGTAAATCAGCAGAAAACATCCGGGCAGCAGGCTTACGGCTCGCCGATCTGATGCTGACACCGGCCGGCTTTAAGGGGGACAGGGACGCGAAGCGCAACGCAGATGCCGTCCGTCTTGCACGTGAAAACAAAACGCGGCTGATTGCCGTGGCCGAGCTGCAGACGTGGAAGCCTGAGTTTGACACATGCCCGGACCGCCTTCCTGTCAGGGACTTTCACGGGATGCCTTTTCTGACCATTGCGCCCTCGCTCTGGCGCGCGCTGGGCCACAGCTTTTCCCGCGAGCTCGACGCCTGGAAAGGCGGGGCCAGAACCATTGTGATTGCTTACGTCGATCCGGAAGCGCCACGCGGAAAACTGGTCAGGCAGGCGGCACTGATGACGGTCAGCCCCCGCTTTATTCCGGTGGATTCGGGTCATGAAATGAAGCTTGAAGGGATACTGCACGCATCCGGACGTAAGTTCATGAAGCCGCTGCGCTACGATGCGGGCCTCGCTGACTGGCTGCCGGACTTCTGCCTGACCGATCTGGCCGCAACCGAAGACAACCTTTTTGCGCTCGAAGTCTGGGGAATGGACAGCGACGCATACCGGCTGCACCGTCAGGAAAAAACGGCCTGGTACAATGCGGCCTACACGCCGGCGGGTTGGTGGTCATGGGATGCATTCCGCTTTCCTGACACCGTTCCTCCGCTTCCCGCCGCGGACGCGCTGCTTGGCCGGCAGCACCATACCGGAATGGACTGAGGGGCTTATAATGAAAGCATGCTTGCATGCTTTCATTATTTTAATGTTTACTGAACATCCCTGACCCGTAAGCATTAAATCATTATTTAATGACAGCATGATTTCATGAAATCAGCCTGCGGACGGCGGAAAGGAAAACGTCAGGTCGGCCGGCAGATCCAGCGCAAAAATACGCGTGTAGATTTCGGTATTCTCCAGCCGCTGATGCCCCAGAAGTGCCTGCACCTGCTTTATATGAATGCCGTTCATCAGCAGATGAACCGCGAAGCTGTGACGGAAGGTGTGCGGCGTCACCGGATTTACCGAAAAGCGGATACCCTGCGCGCCGGCGCGTGCTATGGCAGCGCGGATCCAGTTTCGCGGCGTTTCCTGGCTGGCCACGTCCCAGACGGGGGTCGCCCGGCGCGTCATCATGCGGAAGGTGGCAAACAGTTCGCGCATGCGGGAGACGTAGGCCGTATCCGTCAGCGGGATCGCCCGGAAGGGCGTTACTGCCTGTGCTTCACGGGTCGGGCGGCCGCGGCTGCGCGGCGTGCGCTGCTTCAGGGTGCGCAGCCGCACAAAGGGCACCTCGGAGTCGAAAAAAAAGTCGCCCGGGCAGAGCGCCAGCGCCTCGTTGAGCCGCGCGCCCGTATTCCACAGCGTATCAATAAGCGTCCGCTGCTTCAGGTCAGGCAGGAAGCTGAGCAGCTGGCCGACTTCAGGTGCCAGCAGGTAGCGGGGCACGTCGAGGCCGGCGGCCACGGCCATTTCGCGCAGCCGCACGGCGCGGGCCCAGCCGCCCGGCAGCATCAGGGGCGCGTGCCGTCGGTCAGTGTCGGATACGGGTATCAGGTTCATTCATCTCTCAGGGTCCGGATGGGTCCGCCCGGACGGCGGTACCGCACGCTGAATAGTGTGCCGTGACCGTTACGGACGAACCAGATCAATAAATCGCAGATTGCTCCAGGGACATGATTGCTGAAACTGGGGAAAAAACGCAATAGCCTTAAAAAACCCAGGCAGCAAAAGTCCGCTCCGCGCGCCTCACGCGGTAAAGTGACGCAGAAAACAATCTAATAGGCTGATATAAAAAGACAAAAACGGAATGGCCGGGCTGACGCTGCAGAATGGGGAGTCTAACGGAAATGCCCAACCGTAAAAAATCGGGCAGGCGAGGCCCGGACGGACGGCATGAAACTAACAGAAGGAAGGAGGAAAGGTTCTGAGAACGGCAGGATCAAAAAAGGCCTCCGTGAGGAAGCCTTTTTCGAAATTTTCGCGTCCCGGCCATGGCCGGAATCGCTCACACAGTCAGAGAGCCTGTCTCCGGGGAAATATTCGTTCAAACCGGCGGCTTCGTCAAATGTAACGTCCGCGGCATCCGTAGCAGGCCAGGACAGCAATGCTTCAGATTAATTGACTGTATGCGGGCTGGTACGTCAGTCTGATTGCCTGGTATAAGCAGGAAACCGACACAGGCCTGATGCGGGAAATGACATTTTGTAGTGGCTGAACTTCGAAACTGAACCCTGAACATGAGCATTAAGAAAAACTCCGCTGGCGGTAAATCGCATTAGGGGAAACCCTCCGTTCCCGGAGTTTTACCGAATGGCACAGCGGGGCGATTCTGTGTTATCAGGGTTTTACCGAGTCAGGGCGAAAGGGAAGGCATCTGGGAACTTTGTGCCAGAGGCGGGAGTTGGTAATACAGCTCAAACGTAAGCCTTATACGATAAACCTCTTGAGATTGCATTTGAGTTATGTATGTTTAAACAGTGCTTTAATTGAAAAGGATATTTTAGATGGGTGGCATTGTCGAAGGTGTTAATTTAGAGGTCTGCGTACATTCTGATGCTGCACAGTTACTTCCCCTTGAAGAAGGCCTCAATGATTTCAATGATTTAATGACGGGGATGAGCGACCGCCAGCCATTAGCTGTGTTGATAAAATCAAATACAAACGGTGAAGTGCTAGGGGGAATGCAGGGGCGCTCTTCGTTAGGTCTACTTTTTATAGATCTTTTCTATCTTCCACCTGAGTTGCGGAGAATGGGCGTTGGTACAGAAATTCTTTTACGCTTTGAGGAGGAAGGAAGAAAAAGAGGCTGTACTTCTGCATTCTTGTACACAATTAGCTTTCAGGCTCCTGATTTCTATAAAAAACACGGCTGGGAAGAGTTCGGACGTATTGACTGCAAACCGCAAGGAACGAGCCGAATCTTTATGAAAAAATCCTTATGAGCGTTCTGCTTTTCACACAAAGTGGAGAAAGCCCCAGCGAGTGGGGGCGATTCGGGAGAATTGGCGTTTTACCGAATGCCCGGAACAGGATGTAAAAAAACCGCCTGGCGGCGGCTTTGACTACAGCAAAGAAGAGTTTCACGTCAGATTAGAGCCATCTGCTCATTATTCAGCAGAGCCAGCCTTTCAGACAGTTTTATCTTCTCTTCAACTTTTTCAAGGGAGGATGGCGACATGAAGCTGATCAGCTTATCAATGTCTTTAGGTTCTTTGATAAGAACAAACTCTCTTGTCTTATTGATGAAAACAGCTGAGTTTTTCTTTTTTGAAAGCAGCTCAATGACGTTGCTTAAAGTGCCTGGACTTTTTGTATCCCAGACCATAAGGCCACAGTCTGCTGCTTCTGCCATCTTAATATCTTTGGCTGTGTAAAACTCACGGCTACCGGGGCGATGGTCTGACTTAACAAGCTCCACGGGCCACGCACCGAAATTGTGCCGGGGTTTAAGATCACTGGTAAACACAGTTGCTGCACTGTAACCCAATTGTTTAAGTTCCAGTTGTACGGAAGAATCAACGCCAGACGCGTCACCGACAACAACATCAAAGTTCTTACCGACAATCTTCTTTAACCGCTCAACGATAAGCGGATCGAGTTTTTTTATGGTTATCGAGCCTGCAACGAAAACTGTCGTCGTCATGGTTATCTCCAGGTCAGCGCCGCCACATAGATTTTATTGATCTTATTATAACCGCGTAACGCTGTAACCGCAGCTTCCATGGAAGCTCCTGTATGGAAGAGATCGTCAACGATGAGGGCATTGAAAGGGCCGTTTTTGCCTATTTGGTCCTGATAGGTAAAAGCGCCAGCAACAGCAGCAATTTTTTCCTCTCTGGTCTTCAGGTTTTTTAATGACGTACCACCCGGCGCTTTGATTAATAACCTGTTGAAACTAAGCATATTATTTCCAATCTTCAATGCCAAAGCATTAGTGATTGCTGTCACTGGCTGAACTGCCCGCACATTTGTAGCTGCCATCGGGATGATTAATTGTATATTTTGAAAAAGAGGTACGGCATTAACTAATAAGCACTGAGCCAGAGCATCGACCTGGCTCATGTCATTTTGATATTTCAACTGGTATACGGCTTCCCCCACCTCCGTGCGATCGTTTTGAAACCTGGGATTACCGTACTCGTCATCACCTAAATAAGTACTTTTAATCAAGTGCTTATCCATCGCATAACCCAGATCCCAGTTACCCGCAATTGGCTTGATGTTTACTTTCACTGCGCTTCCCTCACTCGTTACAAGATGTGAATGAGAATACGCGTGTTAGGATAATTCTTAAAGAAATCTTTAGTGAATTACCTGAGCAGTTCAGTCTTATAGGCGTTTTACCGAATGTGAGCGAACGGATAAGCATCAGTCCACTGTGTGCCACAAAGCAGAAAAACAGACATGAAGTTTTTGCAACCTAACTAGCTAAAATTTAAGCGCTAAATCATTTCAACTTGAAGAACATTAGCGATAATGAATTTACATTTAACACTTAATGCACTAGTCGATTTGCAGGCTTTAAAATTCAGGTTGACCGTTGAACTACTAATAAGATTTAGCTGGACACCTTGTTCAAAAAGCACTTCCATCTCATGACTATTAGCCCCCTCGTCTAATGAAAAAACAAAGGCTTTCTTATTCGTATTTTTTATAGTAATTACCATAATATCAATTCGGCCAGCATCAAATGCTTTCCCCATCCAATCGCCATTATTTAAAGCAATCCTCGGGCAAAATGATGTTGAAAATACGCGATTTGTCAAAAATGACCCCATCATTCCACCTGATTTTTCTAAAGGCCATGTACCTCCGTGAAATAATACCTGACCTTCTGGAATCAACATCCCATGCTTTGAAATTAATGAGTTAACAGTTTCAAAGTCTTCTGGAGGATAATCTTCTTGATAAGAAATTAGTGGCTCAGGTGTTGGGTGAGGCATAACGCTTCGCCATTTTTTGTATTCAGTGTTTTTATTAAGATAGTTAATAACATGATGATCGATTCTAGGCTCATCTTTATTAGCAGCAATTAGTTTTGCAGCATCGTGTGCAGAATTCAACACTGAATCAATTTCTATTTTTATTTTAATAAATGGTTTCCATTCCCCTTTTAATAACAAGTCATCGGCTTCTTCATTTGTCGGTTCTCTTTCATCCCATATTTCCAATGGGTCCGAAAATGCATCAATTATTTTAAATTGGTTTTTATCAAGCTGCACAGGCATTACCACATTTTACCTCGATATTTTACTACTACATTAAACTGTTCTAAGATCTACTGCAATGCCATCTATTCGCTCATAGCTGAAGAAGCCAAACGGGAGAGTGCGGTTCTGCAGAATTGGCATTTTACCTAACGGCGGCAGAAGGGCGTAAGAAAACCGCCTGGCGGCGGTCAGTGCGGCATCTTCACAACAAATTAATGTCCGATCTGATTGGGTCGGAAATTGTCAGCAATACGTAATGCCTCGGTTTTTCCTCCAGGCAGTAATCCTGCTTTTGAAAGTATATATTTAGGAAACTTAGTTGGAAGATACTCATGTCGGAACCAGCGGCGGAATTCGGGTAATGCTTCATTTGGATATGCATTGATCATCTGTGGGTTAGACGCAGCCTGGTTAAAATCATCTGGGTAATGATGTGCGCACTGTACGCGTTCGCCAAAGCGGCTTGAAAGAACAGAGCTAGTCCAATGGCGTCCCCAACAAGAGCCTACACTAATATCGGGTACGGTATACATATTCACAACAAGACCAGCGGATATCAGATCTACCATCAAACCTGCAATTTCATTAAATATAATGAAATGACCATCAGGCACAGTGCCAGTGCTTTGAATAATCGAAACTCGTTGATGGTAAGGCCCCCAAGGATCTTCCGGCTGGTATCGAAGTGCGCCGTAAATATAGTCGCGAAGTCCTACCCTGGCTAATTCTCGAAAGTATTGTTGTGCCGTTACATTCGAAGCAGCCTGAGATTCAAAAGCATAAAATTCGAGTAGAGCCATGCATACGATATCGGGGAAGGCGTAATGGATTGTTCCCCCTCGCATGACTGAGATAAAAAGGACTTGCTCTGTATATTGGGCTTGCTGTAAATAAGAACTAATAAACTCCATTCGCCCACGTGAAAATATGCCACTTTGAAAAGATTGGGCATATTCATTGGCTATATCAGCAATGTTTGTAGGACTTACGCCACATATTCTAGCGAGTCCATTCTGAGTAAGGTATGGAATGCCATTTTCTAAAACACCCATTTCAATATTGTTAAAGATGCCTTCTTGTTTAACGCCAAGGTCTAATACGCCGACATTTGTGTTTGAAGGCTGATTGGTTGAAGTCATAAAATATTATCCTTTTTAAAATTTTAACTATATTTCCAAAAAAACAACCCTTAAGAGCCTGCTTTAGACCTGAGATTTTTCCATTCATCTATCAGATTTAGCCTGTTTATTATACCAGCTTCGTTTAGTCTAACTAGGGCTGAATCGGTAAACTGAGGGTTTTACCGAATATCCGGTTTAGCAGCCACCGGGATCAGATTTGACATCCTGGTCCCCTTAAGCCAGTCCTCGTAGGAAGGCATCGTGTTCCACGAATCCTCCTGGCTCATCTGCCGGATGCCGGTTTCCTGAAAATCGAACTGTTTTACCAGAAGTCTTGTTTTCTGCGTCAGGCCCATTCGGGTTTTTAAGGGTCTTTCATCATATGCGATTTTATTACTATCGGGGACAAACAATATTAGAGTTTCACCATCAGTATTAAAAGTAAGATCTCTGTAATCGCCATGCTTCCTGTATACAACATGACGCTCAGCTTCAATATACTTTCTTTTTATGTACCATATTTTATAGCCGATAACTTTTTCACCGCCGTTCTGCTCAATGTATTTATCTACGTTCATCTCACAGTTGGACTGCTTACACCATAACTCTGGTTTAACATCTAAATATACCGGGTATTCCGTGCTTAACGATCTGCAGAATGAGGCGACATGCTGGTCAATGCTTTCTGGCGTGGTGAGGTCTTTTAAGTTGAATGTCATTGTATGGTATTTCCTTATGGCTGGATTTCAGTTCATCAGCAGGGCTGGAGTCTGGCGCAGGATTTTTATCAGTCTAATCAACTGCCTTCATCCGGGTCCGGAGCCGTTTTTCCGGTTTGAAGCGGGCGAACATCATGTTCTAACATCCACTGATCACTAGCCTCCGTATGCCCGTCAGATTCTGTAAACACGATGATTTCATAAACGGGATTAAGGCTGGCCTGATATTCAACGGCTTTCAGCAGGTCAGGGCTGGGGAAGAATAATAAATACACGCCTTCGGTCAGATAGTTCCTTTTCAGTGTCCGGGACGAGTGAAGACTCACTTTCCGCCCGTTTATATCGATAATCTCATTTGACTTAAGTCTGTTCAGCGCACGTTCTTCAAATATGCGTTTCAGTATCTGATCGCCGTGAGATTTGTTGTTCACGCACAGATAAACATCACACTGATGAAATTCGGCCCGCTCAGTCGCATATTTTACGATGCTTGTGTGCAGCCCGCTTAGCTCCGAATATTCACGCTGCAATATCACTCGGTCAGTCATTATGGTTCCTTTTAATGAATGGATTCCGGTATTCGTCATATCTGTAATGTCTGAATGCCCGGATTAGGTCGAAAAAAACCGCCTGGCGGCGGCCTGTTCATCAAAGTTGAAGTACCGCTGAGAAAACGCGCGTTCTGCCCTGATGTTCGCTTAACCTGCTCCCCCACGTCCACTGTAATCAGTATCGGCAGCGCTCAGAAATCTTTCAACTAATAATGAAAATTAATATTTAATTTCTCAATGCTAACCGGGATTTTCAGGTTCG
Source organism: Pantoea sp. S62 (assembly GCF_016658625.1). Lineage (NCBI taxonomy): Bacteria > Pseudomonadati > Pseudomonadota > Gammaproteobacteria > Enterobacterales > Erwiniaceae > Pantoea > Pantoea sp. S62. The sequence goes on from NZ_JACVVI010000024.1 coordinate 11,294, forward strand.
GCCTTATCCGGGGCTTGCCAGTGCCGGCTAAGCGTAATGGAGAAAAGGTCCGGGACAAGAATTGTCATAGAAAAGATGATTAAATAAGCCCTGCTGAACAATAGGGCCTGAAGGAGGCAGTTACATGTTTGATGTGTTAAATGACGGAGTGAATTATTTTAAAGCGTGGATTATTGCAATCTTTATATGGGGGACGCTCTGCGCAGCGGTCTGGTACATCTTTTTCAGCGATGCGCGGCGTGATTCATTTCACGGCGGCGGCCTGTCAGACTTTATTGATTTCTTTCCTCCGTGGCTGGTTAACGGCGTACTGGCGGCATGGTTTGTCGCCGGGACGTTCCCGTTTCTTGATTACATGGCAGATAAAGAGCAGTTCGGCAGCGTGGTAGGAAGCGCAAGGGAAATGGGGCTTTTCGACGAAAGACCGTGGTACGGATCAGGCGGCTATCAGTTTCTGGCCGTGGTGCTGATCCTCGTCGCCAGCTACCTGATTCACCGCTTTTTTGACGACTGAAACAGACGTAAGTCGGGCTTGCAGGCCTGCAAGATGCCGCTCACTGAAGCGGCATTTTTGTTTCGGTAAGATAGGCGTTTTACCGAACAGTAGAAAAAAGCAGATATACAAAAAAATAGGATCACAGTTTTCTGAAATCTCTTTAGCTATTCGTGCTATTTCGTGTATTATGGACTCAAGTTGAGCAATGCTGATATAGGTGCTTAATGAGGACGAAAAAAAACCCGGTTTGGAAGACCAGGTTTATTTTCAGTTCCGGGTACGGTTGGAAGTCGTGCTCAGGAACAGGGTGCTGCATGTATCGACTAGTGATGCAATTTTAGCACTATTGACGGCCCCGTCAATATACGTCAACCCCATTGTTGGCTTATAATGTCTGAGCTTGTCGGTTTGAGTGCAGCACTAACGGGTGAAAGTAACGAATTCTCCCGATCGGAAACGGGTGGAGCCGTCCGGTCTGCCCCCACTTATAGGGTGCTGCATGTATCGACTAGTAATTGATACGCGCCGTGAGGGAAGTCCAAGGGCATAAGCGGCGTGTGGCGCTCTCCTGAATAGGGAGATGCCGAAGTGATAACTTTAGGAACTGTCCTCCTGGTGATGCAGATAATGCTAACCGGAGTAAAGCTTATCGTTGCGATTCAGCAACTGACCGGACGCCGCTAATGGCTGAAGGAACTTGAATAAAGGCGGGGGTTTTCCACCCCGCCTTTTTTCGTTTCTGCGCGGCGATTCGGTGTTATGGGCGTTTTACCGAACGGCGGCAGAAGCACAGTGAAACCTGCCTGACAGTTCTCTGCGCTGCAATATCATTTTATTAGCGGTATATCTTTTAACCTCGTTGTATAGCGTGGTGACAGCATTTCCCGCTTCATCTGCCAGGTACTGTCACGTTCTCCCTGACCCGCAAACCACACTTTTCCCTTGCCTGAGCGGTTAATGGTGTCCAGCGCAGCCATCAGCGCATCAGCGTGTGCACGCGGCTGTTGTTCGCTGAACATGTCAAACTGCGTCACATCGGACTGATAAAAATCTCCCAGCATGACGCCGGCCTTGGCGTATCTGTATCCATCCCGCCAGATCGTGCGCAGGCCGCGAAGTGCCAACTCTATAATGTCCCGCGTATCACTGGTCGGATAGTCACAAATGCGGGAGGCAGTGTTTGAATACTGCAGCTCATCGCCGTGCCGGCCGGTGGCGATGGACACGCTGATATGGCGGCAGCGCGATTTCTGCTCCCTGAGTTTTTCCGCCGCACGCGTGGCATACAGCACCACTGCCTGCTGCATCTCCTCCAGCCGCGTAATGCGCTGGCCAAAAGAGCGTGAGTTTACGATCTGCTGTTTCGGCGGCGGCGCATCCTCGAGCGCCAGGCAGGACTCGCCGTTGAGCTCACGCACGGTGCGCTCAGTGATAACGTCAAAATTTTTTCTGATCATGCTGATGTTACTGTCTGCCAGCTGCAGGGCGGTCGTGATGCCCAGCTGGTTCAGGCGCAGGCTGATGCGTCGGCCAATGCCCCAGACGTCACTGACGTCGGTCAGGTGCAGAAGTTTTCGCTGCCGGCTCCGGTCTGACAGATCAACGACGCCCCGGGTCTGAGTCCATTTCTTGGCGGCGTGGTTGGCCAATTTGGCCAGCGTTTTGGTCGGCCCGAATCCCACACCAATAACCAGTCCGATCTCCCGTCTTATGCGCTCGCGCATCTGCTGTCCGAACGTCTCAAGCGGGATAAGGCTGCCAATCCCGGTGACGTCGAGAAAGCTCTCGTCGATCGAGTAAACTTCCTGCCCGGCGGCCATTTCGCCCAGGATGGCCATCATGCGTGCAGACAGGTCGCCATTTATGTGGAATGCAATTTAAACAAAAAATGAGCAACTATACCTCCTGGGTTGAAATCCAGTCCGTACTTATTCAGCCTTAAATTGCTGCAGTTTACCTCCGCTCAGAGCATAAAGAAGTGAACTGGTAAGACATAGCCGGAAAATCGATTTCCCTGACAGGGGGTTATCTGCCACGCTTCTTCTGAAGCCCTTAAGCGGGCAATGAGTCTTATCCCTTACCACCCCCTATGCAGGAAAAATGATGATAAAAAAATACGGAATTCCGGGACTGACCGCGGTGGCGTTTCTTCTCATCAGCACCCTCGCCGGTGCCACAGAGGCGCGCTGGACGTTTGACGGCGATATCCACAACAATTCTCTTGCTGTCAGTCCCGATGAAAAAACGGCGGTGGCCTCCTACAGTGAGCGCCCTGACGTGGTGGTTTACGACCTGGTTAACGGCAAAGTCAGAAAGGTGCTGAAGGGCTACGTCACGCCCCGCAATGCGCTTTTCTCCCCCGACGGGAAGGCTGTATATCTTTCAGACAGCAGCCTCGGCGTGGTCAGAAAAATCAGCACCGGGACGCTTGACGTGGAGACCACGCTGCCGCTGGGGGCCGGGGCATTCGGCACGGCCATCAGCCGTGACGGTCAGCGCCTGTATGTGAATAACGAAGCCGCCAGCACACTCTCGGTGTATGACCTGACCCACAACCGGCCCGTTTCGGTTGTGACGGGTTTTGCTCAGCCCCGTCAGGGCATCAAAATCAGCCCGGACGGCAAAACCGTCTACGTCACCAACTTTAAGGGCGATAAAATCACCCTCGTTGACGCCGTAACGGGTGAGATTCGCGGCGAGATAACCGGCTTCAGCAAGCTGCGCGCCATTTCTGTCAGCGCCGACGGCCGCACGCTTTACGCGGCTAACAGCGGGAGCAACACCATCGCCGTGGTTGACACGCAGAAGCGCGCCATTACGGCAACCATTCCCGTGGGGCAGGACCCTTACGGTGCCGCCCTGACGCCGGATAACCGCTATGTTTACAGCGGCAACCTGGGTGACAACAGCCTCTCCGTTATTGATACCGCCGCCGGTAAGGTGGTCGCCACCGTTACCGGACTGGATGCGCCCCGTCAGGCCATCGTTTTCAGCAAAGACGGTGCCCGCGCGTGGGTGCTCAATAAAGACCTCAGCATCGCGGTGGTTGACCTGAAACAGAACCGCGTCACGGCCACGATTAAAAGCCCGCCGAAGGCATGATTCAGTCCCTCCCTCACTCCGGTGCAGTAACAGTCTTTCGCAGGGTGAGGGAGGATAAACCACTTTTACAGATTTATTTTAGCTGAATAACCTGTTTTAAAGATTTATGTCTGCATGCCTATACTGTTTCTGTTTACACAGGAGATCCCGGCATGAACGATAAAATATTTACCCTGCATAACGGAGCACGCCCGCTGAGCGCGCTGAGCAGCCCGAAAGAGGCCATACGTCAGTTCACGCCAAACTGGTTCGCCGCCACCATGGGAACCGGTATCCTGTCGCTGTCTCTGGCGCAGTTCCCCTGGCAGGTTCCGGGATTGCGCCTCGTTGCCGAGGGGCTCTGGATGTTTAACATCCTGCTGTTCAGCGTTTTTGCCGTGATGTATCTGGCCCGCTGGGTCATGTACTTCGGTGAGGCAAAGCGCATCTTCGGCCATTCAACCGTGTCCATGTTCTTCGGCACCATCCCGATGGGCATGGCGACCATCATCAATGGCCTGCTGGCGTTCGGTCTTCCCCGCTGGGGCGCAGACGTCATTCCGGTGGCACACACCCTGTGGTGGCTGGACGTGGCGATGTCGCTGCTGTGCGGCGTGTGTATTCCGTACATGATGTTTACCCGGCAGCAGCACAGCATTGACCAGATGACCGCCGTCTGGTTACTGCCGGTCGTGGCCGCCGAGGTCGCGGCGGTCAGCGGCGGCCTGCTGGCGCCGCACATTGCCGACACCCACGCGCAGCTCGGTATCATTATTACCAGCTACGTGCTGTGGGCGTACTCCGTGCCGGTGGCCCTGAGCATCCTCGCCATCCTGCTGTTGCGTATGGCGCTGCACAAGCTGCCGCACGAAAGCATGGCGGCCTCAAGCTGGCTGGCTCTGGGGCCGATTGGCACCGGGTCGCTGGGTATGCTGGTCATCGGCGGCGATGCGCCAGGAGTATTTGCTGCGGCGGGCATGCCGGAAATGGGTCATATCGCCCAGGGCGTGGGGTTTGTGGCCGGCATTCTGTTCTGGGGCTGCGGCCTGTGGTGGATGCTGCTGGCCACGCTGATAACCGTACGATACTTCCGTGAAGGCATCCCGTTCAACCTGGGATGGTGGGGCTTTACCTTCCCGCTGGGTGTGTACACCGTGGCCACGCTGAAGCTGTCCACCCTGATTGACCTGGCGTTCTTTAAAGGCTTCGGTGCGCTTCTTGTCGTCATGCTGGCCGCCATGTGGCTGCTGGTCGCGGTGAAGACGGTGCGCGGGGCATGGAGCGGGAAGCTCTTTGTTTCCCCCTGCCTGGCTGGCCTGGACCGGAAGCCGTGAGTGAAACCTGCACGTCGCTGCTGGACCCGTTTTTACGCGAGGAACGCCTCGCGGCGGTCACCGCGCCGCACGTGGCCGCGCTGAATAGCTGGGTCAGCGGGCGGCGTCAGGCCGGCGTGGAACTGCCGTGGTTTGATCCGGCCGACGGCGGGAGCGGGGCCGGACTGCTCGTCCTGCTGCAGTCGCCGGCGCGCAGCAGCCCGTCACCCCGGTTCGTCTCGCGGGATAACCCGGGGCCGGCCCAGCAGAATCTGGGGCGGTTTCTGGCGGAAGCCGGTATTGCGCGCCGGGACAGCGTGCTGTGGAATACGGTGCCCTGGGTCAGTGGCGGGCCGCAGAAACGGCCCTCAGCGGCGGACATCCGCACCGGCTGCGCCTGGCTTCAGGACGTGCTGGCGCATCTGCCCGCGCTGCGCGTGGTGGTGCTGGCCGGTGCCGTAGCCGCTCAGGCCCGCGGGACGGTCAGTCATCTGTGCCCCGCCATCACGTTGCTGACGATGCCGCACCCCAGCCCGCTGTCGCTCTGCACGAGCCCGGCGGTGCCGGAAAACATCCGCCGGGTGCTCCGCGAGGCACGGGCTGCTCTGGCAGGCTGAGATCGCCAGCAGAATAATACTGACAGGTTTTCCGTCCGGCTCTATACTCAGACAACAGGGTGATGGCGTTCCACCTTTCCCAACCGCTCCGCTCCGGAGCTGATGACGCCTGATGTGACTCTTGATTTTCAGGAGGTGCGTCAGGCCGTCCTTACTTTCCTCCCGGCCTGCGTACTTCCCTCAACGGGGAGAGACCCTTGATACACGTTTTTGGCCACATCAATCCTGACAGTGACGCCATCTGCACGGCCGTCGTCACCGCGCACTGGCTGACCGGGCGCGGGATGGACGCCCGCGCATGGCGTCTCGGCGAAGCTAACCGCGAAACCCGCTTTATCTTTGACGCCGCCGGCCTTACGCTGCCGCCGCTGCTCGCTTTCCCGCTGCAGGGTGAACGGGTCTGGCTGGTCGATTTCACCGAGCCGGCGCAGGGGCCTGACGACCTGCTCCGGAGCAACATCGTGGGCATTACTGACCACCACCGGCTTGGCGGGCTGATAACGCAAATGCCGCCGGAGGTGCACATTCGCCCGGCTGGCAGCAGCGCCACGCTGCAGTGGCTGCTGATGGACGCAGAAGCGCGCCGCACGCTGCCCCCGACGCTCGCCGTGCTTCTGCTGGGCGCCCTCCTGAGCGACACCGTGAATCTTCGCTCGCCGACCACCACCGAAGACGATATCCGTTCGGCCACTGAACTGGGCGTGCTGTCCGGCGTAAACCGCAGGGCCTTCGCCCGTGACCTCCTCACCGCAAAAACAGACGTCAGCGGCCTCAGCGCACAGCAGCTGCTGGACAGGGACCTCAAGGCCTTCGTGATTGCCGGCACCGACGTGCGCATTGCCCAGATTGAGGTCAGCTCACCGACACAGGTTGCCCCCGTGATGGACGACCTGCTCGCAGCCCTGGCGTATCTGGCGGACCAGTCGGGGGCCGGCCTGGCGGTACTGATGCTGACCGACATTCGTGCCGGATTTTCAACGCTTTACTTCGCCGGGCGGGAGAGCGTTAACGCCGCCTCCTGCTCCGTACCGGGCATGCTCAGCCGCAAAAAGCAGCTTCTGCCGTGGCTTGAGTCCCGCCTTAACCAGAACGGAGGTTCATTATGACCTGCTACACCCATGCACTGATTCTTGTGAACGATAAAGACGACGGCACTCTCCTGCTGAAACGCGCGGTCGCGCTGGCGCAGCCGCTCGGCATGAAAATCACCCTGGCGCACATCAGCGACGACTACCGGGAGATGAACTACGTGTCCGACAGCCTGATGGACGACGCCGTGTCGGAGGAGGTGGTGAAGGCCAAGGCGTTTCTGAGCGCGCTGGCGGCCTCCGTGCCAGAGGCGGTCGATACGCGGGAGCTGGTGACCATGCACCGCTTTGAGGACGTGGAGAAGTGTATCGCGGAACTGGGCGTGGACCTCGTGCTTGCCGGGCACCGCAACCGCTTTATGGGCATGCTCACCTCCCGCTCGGCGGACTATATCAACCACCTTACGGTGGATGTGCTTATCACTCACCTGACTGACTGAACCGGGAGAAACACCATGCGTTTTACACTGGATAACGTGACCGCCCGTGAGATTCTTGACTCGCGCGGCAACCCCACCGTTGAAGTCGAAGCCCGGACCGCGGACGGGATGATGGCGCGCGCCTCGGTGCCTTCCGGGGCCAGTACCGGCTCGCGCGAGGCCGCTGAGCGCCGCGACGGCGACGCCCGGCGCTTTGGTGGCAAAGGCGTGCTGGATGCCGTCAGGGCGGTTAATACGGAAATCTGCCAGGCCGTGCGCGGCAGCGACGTGCGCGAGCAGCGTCAGCTGGACAACATTATGCTGGCGCTGGACGGCACGGAGAACAAGAGTCGGCTGGGTGCCAATGCCATTCTGGGCGTGTCGCTGGCGGTGGCCCGGCTGGCGGCTCAGGCCTCGCACGAGCCGCTCTGGCGCTACCTGGGGGGCCTGCAGGCGAACCTGCTGCCCGTGCCGTGCATGAACATTATCAACGGCGGCGTGCACGCCCGTGGTCAGGGCGCGGACTTTCAGGAGTTCATGATAGCGCCACACGGCGCGCCCACGCTGCGCGAGGCGGTGCGTCAGGGCAGCGAGGTCTATCAGGCGCTGCGCCAGATCCTGCTGGACAAAAACCTCTCGGCGGCAGTGGGTGACGAAGGTGGTTTTGCCCCCGCCGTATCGTCGAACCGTGACCCGCTGGCGTTTATCGTACAGGCCATTGAGAAAGCCGGATACCGGCCCGGAGAAGACATCAGCATCTGCATGGACCCTGCCTCAAGTGAGTTTTTCGCAGACGGCCAGTATCATCTGCGCACCGAGGGCAGCGCGCTGAGCGCGGCGGAAATGACGGCATACTACGGCGAGCTGATGGACCAGTTTCCCGTCATCCTGCTGGAAGACGGCCTGGCCGAGGACGACTGGGCGGGCTGGAAGCATCTGCACCGGCAGCTTGCGGGCAGGGCCGAGCTGGTTGGCGACGACCTGTTTGTCACCAACGTGAAGTACATCCAGCGCGGCATTGACGAAAACCTTGCCAGCGCCGCGCTGATTAAGCTCAATCAGATAGGCTCGCTCAGCGAAACGCTGGACGCCGTGGCGCTCTGCCAGCGGCACGGCTGGGGCGCGTTCATGTCCCACCGCAGCGGGGAAACCACGGACACGTTCCTGGCAGATTTGACGGTGGCCCTGCGCGCGGGACACCTGAAAACCGGCGCGCCGTGCCGCGGCGAACGCGTGGAGAAGTACAACCAGCTGATGCGCATTGAGCAGGCGCTGGGTGACGATGCGCACTACGCGGGGCTTCATGCGTTTGTGCGCCGCACGTAGCACATCCGCCGGACGGTCCCCGTCCGGCAAAGAAGGAATGCCTGTGGCCGCTGCAACGCTGATCCTCCTGCGCCACGGCGAAAGCCAGTGGAACCGGGAAAACCGTTTTACCGGATGGACAGACGTGCCGCTGACGGTCAGGGGGCGGCAGGAGGCCGACCGGGCCGGTGACGCGCTGCGGGCAGCGGGCCTGATGCCCGACCGGGTCTTCACCTCGGTGATGACGCGCTGCGTTCACACGGTCTGGCGGGTGCTGGACCGTCTTGACCGCAGCTGGGCGCCCGTGGAAAAAAGCTGGCGACTGAACGAGCGCCACTACGGGGCGCTGCAGGGGCTGAACAAGGACGACGCTGCCCGGATAATGGGGGAAGAGACCGTCCGGCTCTGGCGCAAAAGCTTCAGCGGCATTCCGCCCGCGGACGCGGAGGCGCCGGCGCAGCTGCGTCGGGATCTGCGCTACCGCCGCGTTGCGCTGGCCGACCTGCCTGCAACGGAAAGCCTGGAAATGACCCTGCGTCGCGTCATGCCATACTGGCGCCACGTTGTGGTGCCACAGCTGCGCGGCGGAAGTACCGTTCTGATTGTGGCGCACGGCAACACGCTGCGCGCCCTGACCGCCTTTCTGGACGGCATGCCCTGCGACAGCGTGGCACAGCTGCACATCCCGACCGGCGTGCCGGCCGTATATGAAATGGATGCGGCCGCACAGGTCGTGTCCCGTGATGTTCTGAATGTGAAAAATTAAAAGGAGTGAACGTGAATCAGCTTTTTGCCGTCATCACCGGCGGTGCTTTGGGGTGTGTAATCCGCTGGCAGCTGGGCGCGCGCCTGAACGCGCTTTTCCCGGACCTGCCGCCGGGGACGCTGCTGGTCAACCTGCTGGGTGGATTTATCATCGGGGCGGCGCTGGCGTATTTTCTGCGCCATCCCGGCCTCGATCCGGCCTGGCGGCTGCTTATTACCACCGGGCTGTGCGGCGGAATGACGACATTCTCCACGTTCTCGGCTGAGGTTTTTGCCCTGCTGCAGTCCGGCAGCTATGCCTGGGCCGCCGCCTCGGTGCTGATACATGTACTGGGTTCGCTGGCCATGACGGCGGCCGGATTTTATATCATGACGCTGTGTGGTTAACCCGGACCCACGGCCTTTAACCCGGGGGAGACCTCAGTGTAGCGGTCGCTGCACTGAGGTCTGACAGTTCAGTATATTGTTCATAAGCGCTCTCTGCAGGCCTGACCCGACAGGGTTTACGCCTGTAATGCTTCCCGTAAATCCGGGGCACTGTCTTGACAGAGTTTCAGGTCTGCCTGTTCTGGTAAAGGTCCCAGCGATTGCCGTAGATGTCCTCAAACACGACAACCATTCCGTATTCTTCCTCCCGCGGCTCCTGACAGAAGTGGACGCCTTTTGCCTTCATAGCATTGTAGTCATGCCAGAAGTCACCGGTCTGCAGGAACAGAAAAACCCGTCCGCCGCACTGATTGCCGATAAAGCCTTCCTGCCGATCGTTCGACGCGCGGGCAAGAAGAATAGCACAGTCGCTGTCAGGGTCCGGCGTCACCACGACCCAGCGCTTACCCGGCTGCGGCGTGTCCTCAATCAGGGTAAAGCCCAGCTTATCGGTGTAATACTCAATTGCACGATCGTAGTCATCGACCACAACAGCCACATACCCCATACATCGCTTCTGTTTTCTCATCTGCTGCTCCATCAGTTACGGCATCACGCCCGCTATAATCAGATTTATATCAGATACGACGTTCGGTCGTCTGTACTGACTCTGCGCTGACACCCTCAGGCCGGACATTGCAGGCATCTGATCCGTCAGGATTGCGGACCCGGTCTTGTGAGAGCCTGCTCAACCTTTTCAGCATCCTGCTCCAGTATGGATCTCTCATCGGGAGTGAGCGGAACCTCTTCGAGGTAACGCCGGATGGATGCTTTACTCTCCATTATCAGCCCGCGCGCGCTGTCTTTAAGCAGGTTAAAATCGCAGCCGATGCAGGCCATCCGGTGCTGACAGCTGCTCCAGAAAGGGTTCGTGCAGTATGAGTCACCCAGATCATAGTACGTCGCGGGTCCGGTCAGACTGGCGGCTTCCGGATCGTGGTCAATCAGCACGCTTATCATATGAGAGACCCTGTCGGCTTTGACGAACGAAGCGGCCAGCTGAGTCGGACGTATACGAATATAATGCAGGGTTGACTGTGGGGATGAATGGCCGGACCACTGCATCAGCTCATGTAAAGACATCCCCCCGGCAACACTGGCCAGTGCTGTAACGGCAGAAGCACGGCCGCGGTGGCTGGTAATGGGACCGCGTGAATCTTCCACAGACATACCCGCTCTGGCGCAGAGAAGCGGAATGACAGTGAGATTTATTATGTTTCTTCCCACCGGTTTACCCCGGTTCTGAAACAGATAACGAACTTTTTCACCGGTGCGTTCATCCGTAAATGCTGCCTGCTCCTGAGGACGCTCACTGAGCCAGATATCGACATATTTTTTCACAACAGACGAGACTGGCTTAACAAAAGCTTTAGACGTTTTGCCGGCTGGCACGCTGAGATAGCACAGAGTACCGGCCGGGACAGGGCTGCTGTTTTCCTGCAGAATGTCATCCACCTGTGGGGTAACGCAGTTCATTGTCAGGCGCAACAGCTCGTTCTGTCGCAGCCCGGCATGCGTCCAGATAACCGCCATAGCCTGAAGCATAGACAGGGGATAATGAATTTCGCTCAGCAAATCTTCCTGACGCAGGTTCAGACTCGCCCAGACCAGTCTGAGCCAGACCGGATCATCAATAACGCGGGGGCTCACGCCCTGACGAAACAGCGGTGTATCAGGCGTGGACAGATGGCGGGCCGGACTGAATTTTAATCGCCCCCATCCCCAGCTTTCATAATCAAGCATAAAACGGCGAATGGCATAAACAAACCGGCTGCGGGAATGCGGCATCAGGGGTTCTCCTGAGCGTTTTGATTGTCTGCCCCCTTTCTTTGTATCCAGTGACAGCTCGTCTACTTTCAGTCTGCCGACCATTGCAATAAAGCTGGCGCAGGTTTCCATTGTCCAGTCAGAGGGCTCGCATATTTCCGGCTTTTCCCGGGCAAGCCACAGGCCACAGCGGAGAATAAAACTGTACTGAGTTTCTCTGGAGCGGGGGCGGAGTACCGACGTTTCCCGCCACATCCGGCACCACCGCGCCCAGTCAGGTGCGATACCTTGTGTTGGCTTTTCATGCCATTCCTGATAGTTACGCATTCTCAGGGGGCTCTCTATAATTCCCATAGCAGCAAGCGCACAGGATATTTTCCCCGTAGCTCTTGCGATTCCCCGGTCGTGGCAGTTCTGCCCCCGCCACAGGAGGTCTGTCGTAAAAGTTTCAAGACGCGGGTCGTTGTTCATCAGCATCAGTACACCCAGCATACCGGACATATTGTGCTTCTGATTCTGCCCGGCATATCCCATTGAGATCAGAACGTCTGTCAGCCGGTTAATTTCATGACTGACAATACTCCGGCCATATATAGCACTGGCGTACAACGACGGTGCGCCATGCACTGGCAGGCTGAGCGGAGAAGAAAACGGACCGAGATGAAAGGCAAAAGCAGCAAGCAGGGGCCTGCCGGAACAGTGTTGCTCACAGAGCGTTAACCATCTTTCCTGCGTCCACTGCCAGCAGGGCTGACCCGACCGGTGCGTTTCTGCAAGAACGGCAAGGAGGGTAATTCTGGCAAGTCTGACACTGATACTGCTTCGTGAGGCAATGTCCTGCAGAGGCAGCAGCAAATATGGCAGGGAATCTGGCCGATCGAGCGCAGCAGACCGCCGGTAGCCTGTACGTATCGCGTCTTTTTCCTCAGGACTCAGCGCATCGCTCAGCTGATAATCTGTGCGTTTGAAAGGTATATAAGTGACTGTGTGTTTTTTTCCACTCATCAGTAAGCCCCCGCCTGAAAAATAAGGCCAGCGACTTTCCTGTCGGTTTCAGCTACGGCTGCGGTTATCCGGCCAGACAGATCGGACCCTGACAGATGGATATAAATCTGTGTGGTGCGCGGATCTCTGTGTCCAGCATAAGTCGCCAGCTCATGCAGCTTCCAGCCGGCCCGAGCCAGATGGGTCAGGCGAAGATGGCGAAAGGTGTGGGTTGTAATCTGTGGAAGCCCCGTATCCAGAGCCCATCTGCGCACGGTTTTACTCCAGCTCCACACAGAAAGAGGAGTGCCGTAATTACGATCAGAAAATGAACGGAACAACGCCCCCTGTGTCCGGCCAGCCTGCTTCAGCTGCCGGAAAAGGTTTGCCAGTACCGGCGTAATGTCCGGACCATAGCACACAACCCTTTCACGCCGGCTTTTCGTTGTTTCCGGGCGGATACGGATCAGGCGATGAGCAGGGTCGATATCCTCAAGCGTCAGGGCTGTCACCTCTGCACGGCGGAGTGCACCAAAATAGGCCAGTGCGAGCATCAGCCGGTCCCGCAGGGAAGCAGCTGAAACATGTTTAAGAAATCTCAGCCATTGTTCATTGTCAGGTATTACAGGTAAGCGGGTGATACGCGGGACAAGCCCCCGCCCGGTATAAATGGCACCCGGTAAACCCGCGCGGGGTAGCGGATTGAGACTGCATATATCCTGATAAACCAGAAAGTCATACCAGAGACGGATAGCAGACAGGCGCAGCTGGAGCGTGGCACTGGCCGCAGGGTAAGGCATGCCAGGCAGCTGAGGGCGGATGTAGGTGGCGAGGTCTTCAAACCGGGCCTTTTCAGGTTCAATTCCATTCTCGCTGCAGAACGAAAAGTAATGATGAAGGGCGCTACGGTAGGCGGTGAGTGTGCCCTGAGCCCGCCCGAGATCGGATAACAGTTTCAGCCAGCGCTCTGCCAGCAATAGGCTTTGTTCATTCGGTGGGATCAGCATCGTGTTCTCCTCTGACCGCAATATCGCTGTTCAAAGTTTACTCACTCAATGTTGCATTCCACTTAACTTACTAAAGCTCGTAATTAGAGCTGAACACCTGAACGCCGTTTTGACTGAAAAAACGCTCGTTCTGAAACAGCGGAGCCGCCATTTTAATCCCTAAGCGTTTAGCCTCCGCCGATCGTGCGATTACACAGCCATCATTGTTCGACACGACAACAATGGGTTTGCCGCGCAAATCCGGCCTGAAAACGGTTTCACAGGAGGCATAGAAATTATTGGCATCGGCCAGCGCAAACATGGTCACTCTCCGGCGGGTCCGCTGAATCCCAGCCCGGCTACGTCGGTGAGGGCATAGGCCACCACACCCCACACGGGAAGTCCCTGACTCACGTCCAGCAGGGTAATGGTTTCATCCGCATCCGGCGCCTGCAGGGCGGGAACCGGATCGAGCAGCAGGCGCCGCAGCGTCAGCTCCCCGTCGAACTCGGCCACGATGAGCTGGCCATGCGCCGGTACCAGTGCACGATCAATGGCCAGCACAGACCCTTTCACGATGCCGGCATCGGGAAAGCTGCTGTCGCTGCGCATCAGATAGGTTGAATAAGGTGAAAGATGAACGAGGTCGCCCAGACTCAGGCGTGCTTCTGTGTAGTTCTGGGCCGGACTCTGGAAAGCCATTCAAATATTCCTTTCTGACCAGTTTCAGCTTTTGGAAATAAACCTGTGTTACCGTAAGCAGGGTGAATTCACTACTCATAATGTCAGTATACGTCGATGCCATCCTTACGCCATGTCAATTACATCCGCGCGTACTCAGAATTCATGCTAATGTCCGGCAGAAAAAAATAAGATTACGATACAAACTTAATTATTTTCTGTTTTAGAGCACATTACAGGCGAAGATTCATTCCACAGACGGTTAAATTCCGTCTGATACTGTTGAGCGGTTTCCGGCTCATCCCTAATAACCAGCGCGTTTTCAGCATTTCTTTTTTCAGCCGATGACGTGTAATTAAACGATCCGGTTTCCACCGCGCTTCCGTCAGTGACAATAAATTTATTGTGCATAATGCTGTACATGCCGTTGACGCGCACCTGAACACCCGCGCAGGCCAGCGCGCTGACGAGTGACCACCGGTCCCGGCTTTTCTTTTCATCGGCAACCAGCCGTACCGTCACGCCCCGCGCCACGGAAGCAGCCAGCGCCTGCGCCACGGGCTGGCTGGTGAAGTCATAGGCCGCCACGTCCACGCTCTGGCGCGCGCTGCCGGCGAACTGCAGTATCAGGTTCAGCGCCGTGCCGCCGGGAGAGAACCCTGCCGTCACCGCAGAGAACGAACAGGGCACAAATGCAATCGCGCATAGCGCTATTACTCCGGGTTTATATTTAATCATCGATAGTCGCCCTGCAGGAGAAATAAGTCACCATTCTATCACGTAGCGCATTTATTTAATTAAATAACGCCCTGTTACTGTCGCAACAAAATATAACAAATGCGGGTTAAGTCATTATTAATCCCTGCCGATAATATAATTCACACAGGGAGCGGGGGAACCATGAACGAATTTCACGAAATAAACATGCTCACATCACGCGGTGATATTAACGGGGCACTTTCACTCATCTGCAAATGGAGTGAGAGCATTGCCCGTAAAATCATGAAAAAGGCCGGCTACAGTGTGACGCCGCAGGCTGGACGCGCGTTCTGGTCATGGGTGCAGGCCACGCTGACGGATTCAGCCCGGCAGCGCCGCTGTGGCTACCGGGTACGGGCTGAGCGCAGGGCACCCGTCCGATACTGCCGCCAGCAGGCGCGGGAGAACTATGATGCGTACGCGCAGATGATGGCCTCAGACGTCGCGCCGCAGGCTGAGGCTGCCCCGCACGGAGAGATAGCGTCCATCAATGCTGGTCCTGAAGAAAGTGTCGCTGTCTGCGGCCGCACAGAAGGCCTGATACACCTTTGCCGGCACGGCCAGCCAGCGCCGGCACGCGCCGTTCCGGTACTCCAACTCCAGCACGCCGGTGGTCGCATCGTATCCCGCGCTGCTGAAAAGCGCAGACGTCACTTCATGTCTGTTCATGGCGTTATTCCTGGCAGGTCCCGGATGAATGAAATCGTTGATCGTAAAAGTGCGGGTCGCACGTATAGAATGCCCGTGCAGGGTAAAATACAGTGGTTTGTATCCGGCTGTTCACTGGCGGCCCGTCCGCTGCATGTCCGTTATTCTGAGCCGCCCGGGGCGTTCACTGTAGCCTGTAAAAAGGAAACCCGGAGGAACAGGGGCCCGGCAATGCTGACTGCTTCGCGGGGATCGACGGCGGGATATCAGCGTTCACGGTTTTTAAGCGCGGCAGACACCCTGGCCTGTACCCGCGCCAGAAACGCCTGCGCCGTGGTGTCCCAGTTCGCCGGCACAAACTCCCCCTTATAATGCGCCCGGAAATCCAGCTCGGTATCGTCGCACCCGTCCAGAAACAGTTCAATGTCTGCCAGCAGGGCGTGAAGATTCGCGTCGGGCATGTCGTGAATGTAGGCCTGAATTTTGGGCTCTATCTCATGCCCGGGTTCGGCCATAACGTAATCCTGACCGAAATAGACGCCGATAAAATTATCCAGTTCGCTGATGCTGATACGGTCCACTATACCTCCGGAAACGCAGTCAGAATAAAACAGGGTTTACCGTTAAACGACCTGAAATCAATCACCACGCGGACGGCATAACAGGTAACGGTCTCCTGATTTCCTTTGCGTACCATAATCCCCGTGGGGTGCGCAAACCGCCGGCTCAGGCGCATGCGGGCCCGCATGCCAGGTGGAACGTTCTTCACCCACATCGCTATCTGATTTTTATTGTCCGCCAGCACCCGGCTGATGATTACCTCTGCCTCACGGAGTGATTTAAAGCTGCTGGATTCTTCAAGCCTGGGCTCCCTGACAAGCCTTTCGCGCAGCTCATCCGGCGACTTACCGATGTGTCGCCCGATGGTGTGGCCACCGGGCGCACGTCCCGAAAGCGACTCGTGTTCAGCGATTCTGAACCGCCCGCGGCGTACGGCAATGACCCGCTCTGCCCCGGCCGCCAGTGCAAACGCCATCGGTATGGCGACATCGACCGTCAGGGCGACCTTCATGGCGGTCTGGCGGTCAGCACCGAGGGATTCCGCGAGCCCCACAGCGGAATTAAAGGTATCGGTACTGACCTGCCTGCCGGTCCAGACCTGCCGGAGACTGGCCTGAAGGGTATCAAGTCCGTGCGTTCCGACAAAGACGCATCCGGCTTTGGTCAGCATGGTGGGCTCCGGCACCACGCACAGGGCGCCTGCACCGAACATTTCCACCACGCCACCCGCCAGCCCCAGCCCGCCGGATATACGGTTACTGGCTGATTCACCTTCACTGACGCTGCGATCAGAGAGTACGGCTGCCAGCTGCACCGGCGAAAGCGCTATCCTTAGTCCCTGTTCTTCTTCCACAGCATCCTCCTTTTCGTAACCGGCACGTCATTTACTCAATTTATAACCGGCACGGCATCAGGTTGCAAACCGGTGGCGTTTCTCCGCTTATCTTCAGAGGGCACAGTGAATAACAGAGGTACGGCCATCGGTTTCAATACCAGTGATAACCGGAGTGATATCGGGCCAGGCTTTCAGAGCGGCTCCGCGTTGTTCACATCCGGAAGAATTTCCAGCTTATCAATAACGATCTGCAGGACGTCCGCCATACCCGGTGTCCATTTTCCGGGTATATCGAGCTCCGCGCGGAATATCCCCGCAAGCCGTATCCGGGTGGTTTCAAGTCCCGCATCGGCCAGCATGAGGACGGCTTCACCCAGCAGACGGTGTGCCTCTTCAGAATACCGTCGTTCTTCTTCAGTTACCTGCATAGCGTGTACCTCTCAGACGTAGCCGGACAGGTGAGCAGTGCGCAGCCTGTCCCTTGAATGCCGCGTCAGCGGCATGGAGGCGCCAGAAACTGTTAAGGACGGCTCAGATGCCATCGGGCGCCGTAAGCCCGGCAGAGCCGGTTACAGGGCTGATGGTGGCAAAACCCCAACCCCTTCCTGCCAGACGCCGTTTACGCAGCGGCCTGTCAGCAGCTTATCAGCCTGACGGTCGAAGACGAAAGAAAGAAACCGCGGCTCCTCCCACCGCAGTTCAGAACATACTAGTTACAACACCCATTAATCAGCCACTGCAGTTCCGGCCCTTTGGGCCGGGCGGCGGCGGCTGGTCAGTGGGGGCAACCGGGCTTCAGGTCCGGCGCGGGTCCGGCCCGAGAGGGGCGCTGTGGTCTCAGGCCTGCGCGGTGCCTGACTACAGTGCATCTTTGACTGTTGTAACTAACTACACGGTCCGGGGCCCGCGTCAGCGGGAGCTCTTTCAGACTCTGAGCGGCGCGGACGCCTGCGGCCGCTGTGAGCGAAGGCATTTACTTATCCCCGCAGAATGCCTGCATGAAAAACACCTTATCTTTATGAAGATTTTTTAATTGATATATCTTGCAGGTAACAGCGACAGTAGTTGCAGGTAAACCGCGCATATTAATTGCGGGTAACTGTGGATAAAAATAACGGCCGTAGCCGTCGGGCGGAATATCTGCTTTTTTGAGGCGGAATTAACGGCGGGACGCACGCTCAGAACCGGCGTTCTGTCCCCGGCACAAACGGCCTTACCGCCAGTCAAGGCGGTAAACAGAGGAAGAGGCGCTAGTGTACCCGGTCAGGTACCGGGAGGGCGGGCTCGTAGTCCACCCCGAGATCGAGCTGGCGGAGACTCTTCCAGACCAGGCGGTCAAACTCATCCGGGGAGAGTTTCATCCACTCGTGCGCCGGTCGCATGCGCAGCAGTTTGGCCATCGCATTGCGCCTGTCATCGAGAGAAAGTTTACCCAGCCTGTTCCGGCGCTTGTTCCGGGACGCCTTTTCACGGCGGCTCACCAGCGTGGCCATGCGCATGTTTTCATACCAGCGCCGGCGCGCGGCGCGCACGGAGGCGTGCGTCCCGGGCTCAATAATGCCGTCGGCTTCTGCCGCCAGGCGGGCGTTACGTTCAGCCAGGAACTTATCCATGTCGATGCCGCACAGCTGCCAGAAGCGGTCCGTCAGGACGATGTGGCGTGGCATACAGTAGCCGGTGGCCGGGTCCGTTTCCAGGTCCGGACGCTCAATCAGGCCAAAACGCTCCCATTCCTCAAACAGGCGCGAAAGCCGGGATGGCTCAACGCGCGTTTCCGGTATAACGTTGCCGTTTTCGTCTTTCGGGCTGAGCTCGTCGGCCAGCTTACTGCCGTTGAAGGTGACAACAGAGGTGGCCAGATCGGCACGCTGAATAACCAGCGGCCAGGTCGAATCGTACAGCGCCTGCTTTTCCGGCCGGAAATCGCGTTTGCGGCCAGCGGCTTCGCGCAGCTGCACAAAATACGGGTGACGGGACATGCGCTGGCGCAGCATCATTTTGCCGGTGCGTCTGTCTTTCATAACGAGCCGGCTCATAGCGTGCCCCATCTGTCCCGGCAGGCGCCGGAAGTTACCGGGTGCAAACCATTCAGGGTCTGAGCACTTGCAGGCGACGGAGTGATCGCCGCGGTGGCGTCCGTCATTCTTGAGGTTCGGGCGGTTTAACCCGATTAAAATCTGGTCATTCACCCTGTCCCGTACTTATGGCGGACAGGGGTTGTCTTATGAATAGCATGCGTTATAATCCTTCACAGGCGCACCGCCTGCTTTTGGACCCCCTGATTTCTGCTTCTTCCGCCAAGTTGATGACAGATTTCGGGGGGTTTTTGCATTCAGAGCCCGGTGAAACGTGGGCTCCATACCCTGGACGTTTTTGCGGATACGTCCCATCCGGTTAGTTCTTTCCCGCGCCGCGCATGTCCGGCCACAGGTTTACTGCACACCCCGTCGTTAACCACCACAGTAATCGACAGGGATCTGAAAAGGATCGCCGCCCGGCGAATTCTGAAAAGAATACCCATCTCACCCGTTTAAATCCAGCACAGTTTGCACATAGCACGAATCGTATGGATAAAAAAAGTTCACCGATAAACTTTACCGTGACCGGGTTCACATCTGCGGGCAGACTTAATCCAAATCACGCGTCTGGCGGGACGGTGATACCCGGGCGATGTCCGGGAGAGGTATTCACTGATATTCAGGCAGCCGGCTGTGGCGGGTCGCGGACAATCGCTTTTAACTTACGACGGGCAGGGCGGTCAGGCTGAGGCGTACCGCAGCACCGCGAGGAACGAACAGCCTGAGCGGCGTGCCCGTCATGGGGTAAAGGTTCTGGCGGAATAGCCGATACCCCGGACAATGCCTATTGGTTGGCGCTAAAGGGCAGACTGACAGGTTTCACCTTCCCGGCCCCGGGCCGGGATTTTTTATGGCCACATGCGGTAAATGGTTTGACAGCATGTCGTATGCTGGCTCATGCTCCCGACGGGATTTCCTTTGTTTGGTGGTGTTATTCCGTTTTGGGATAGTGTGCCCGGCCCTCTGCCACGCAGGCCGGGTTTTTTTATCCCTTTTCTGCACGCGCTATGGCCTGCTGCATGACCTGTTCGCTGACCACACCCGGGATAACCGTGATGTTGTCCGGCGTGGCGTTTTCGGCCGGCATCACGATAATGCCCGGCGTTCCCCTCAGCCCCATCATCTCAGCCAGGACTGCATTGTTCTCCGTAACGTGGTCAGACACAGCTTTATCCTCGTCTGAAGCCGCACCTGCACCGGCCGCGGCGGCGACCTTCTCAATGTCTTCTGCCGTCAGTTTTCCTTCGTTATGCCCGGTGCGGTAAATACTGTTGTGAAATGCCATGTACGCATCTGCCCCCTGCTTCCGGTAAACGCCCAGTCCGCGGTGCGATGCCTGCGATGACTCCGGATAGCGGGCGGCAAAGATTGTCCAGTCCCGGAACGCAAAGCGCACGCCGGCGTTTGCAGCCATCACCTTTTCCATCACCGGCGCCATCATGCTGCAGGCACTGCATTCGTAGTCGAAAAACTCGGTCACAATGACTTTTGAGTCCGCCGGCCCTTTAACGGGCACGCCATCCAGCTGCATCAGCAGCCGGTGTGTTTTCAGCGCTGACTGCACGTAAGCCTGCTGCTGCATGGCCTGCTGTCGTGCCTGCAGCTTTTTGCTCACCTCAATGAGCACGTCCGGGTGCGCGACCAGATAGTCCGCAGCAATCTCACCGATGCGGGCCTGCTGCTCCGGGGTAAACGCGTCAGCACCGGCGGCACCGGCCTGGACTGTAAACAAAGCTGTGCTCATGGCCAGAGCAATGCTGGCCATCTTAAGGGTCTTTTTCATGATTTATCTCATATGCCTGCGGAGGCAGGCCGAAGGTGACGAGGCCGCACTGAGGACGGCCATAAAGGATATTAACGTTCTTTCTGTATGTGACGGGTGATTTCCGGTGCAGGTAACTCCCTCTCTGGCTCCCGCCCCCGCGCTTCAGGTGGCAGGCTGACCTGCGCCTGCCGGTCGAGCTCGCGGGCGGCGTTTGCCACCTCCCGGACCGGAATACCATACCGGGCGTCTTTGTCCCCGGGCTGTGACCTTGCCATTTCTTCCCTGATGTCGCGCATAACGGAATCGGGGATACTCACATCTCTGACTGCATTGGCAGGCACCATTAAACCAGCGGGCAGCTCCCGGACAGATAACGCACGCAGTACAAGGTTTACAGATGCATCATTTACCCCTGCGCCACTGTTTATGAGGTCCTGAGAGGCACGCCTGATCAAAGCCTCATAATCCTGAGCACTTTCGCCCGGGAGTGGCGGCAGTTTTTCCCGGATATTTTCGGCCAGTTGCAGGGCAATATGCGACGGAAGCTCAAATTTCACATCAGTCTGGCCGGCCACCTGAATTGCATCTCTCATTTTTACTGGCAGGTCACCCAGCATATTTCCCAGTTCTGCTTTCACCAGGCTCAGAAGCGTGGCGTCCGGACGGCGCAGCTCTTCCATGTTGCCACCCGCCACCTTCAGCAGCTGTGCAGACGGCAGCTGCCGGTCATGCACGATCAGGACTCCCGCCTCCGGCTTTTCGCGCACTGCGGCAAATCCCTGTGTGAGATCGCTGACGAGCAGGACCTCGCCGCTGCGGCTTTTCTGCAGCATGGCGGCCTGTGCCCCCTCCGTTGCCAGCTGGCGGGGCTGGCCGGGATTAATGACGCCCTTTTCATGGCGCAGCGGAACCAGCGTCAGGCCGGCTGCTTTGCCGTTACCGTCATAAGCCGGCAAGGCTAGATGCGGCTCAGGATACTTGCGTGTGGGTGGAATAATGCGGGCCGTAACCGGTGCGCCGCCGAGTCCGTTACCGTTCAGAAACGCCCGCCCGATGGCGGTTTTCGTCAGCGGCTGGCCCATCGTCCAGATGGCGCGGGCCAGCTTACGCTCAGTTTCCGGCGACAGCGCATCGTGGGCGGTTTTAAAGCCCTTTTCTTCCCGGATTAATGCTTTTTTCCAGAGCTCCACGTTATCGGAGTAAACCTGCACGTGCTCTTTAGCCCTCGACAGGCTGATATAAAATGCCCGCATTCCGCTCATCATGCCACGGCGGCCGGTGGCGCTCTCCAGCGCGATAACAAAGCGACTGCTTGCGCCCTGAGCACCATGACCGGTCACCGCCCACGCATAGTCGATATGCTGGTCAGCCAGAGTATTGCCCGGAGAAATCACCTTCTCACCTGACGCACCTTTCAGTACGACATTTCCATTGTCATGCAGCGCCGTCACCCGGTACTGTTCATGCGCCGCATGGCCTGCCTGCCGCTGAGTTTTGGTCATACGGACGCTGTCACCAGTACGCAGTTCAAGGGTCTGTTGCCAGAAAACCTCGATTTCAGTCGCGTTAAGCTCGGCAGGCGAGTAATAGCGCATCCGGCCATCCTCGTCCCGCAGCAGCACGTTCTTCGTGCCGCGGTCCAGGCCTGTGACCTTCAGGTAACGATCGCCGCTCAGTACAATATGGCCGACCTTCCAGGCATCAAACCTGTTAAAGTCATGGCGTCCGCTGGTAACCCGCTCAAGCACCGGCACCAGGACCGCCTTTCCGCCCAGCTCATTTGCCTCCGTCATCGCCCTGTGAATACCCGCGTTCAGTGCGCGCCTGTCGTCATTCAGTGAGGTCACGATAAGCGTATCTTCACGTGCAGACGGCGTGCGGCTCATGTAGTCGGCCACGATTACGTCATGGACAAGGGGCGCCCTTTTTCCGTCGGGGCCGGGCAGTTCATTGCCATTTTCATCCTTTGGCGGCGGCGGAACTTCAATAACGGAACGTTGCGGCGCCTGGCCGCCCGCCTGACGCGACACCACGGCAGGGGATACGCGGTCAATTTTCTCCAGCGCCGCCGCGGCCTTGTTCTCAATGACGCTGTAAACCGCGCCGCGCAGATCGTCGCTGAGCTGGCGCTTGATTTCCTTCATCACCGCAACATCAATCGGGCTGCGCTCCTGCAGGAGGCGGAAGGGGGCACCGCTCTCCGGTGATTCGAGCTGAGCGACGTCGCCCACCATGACCGCTCGGCCATTGCCCGCCGCGATGGCGCGCAGGGCCTCAGCCGTGTCCTGATTACCCAGCATGGAGGCCTCGTCGATGAGAAAGAGTGTATTGTCATAACTGACCTTTTCGCCGGCGGCGGTGCGCTGCTGCCAGTCAAGCAGAAATGACTTCATGGTCTGACCTTCAATACCGATGCTGCGCATTTCTTTCACAGCACGGTGCGTCGGCCCGAGGCCGATAACGACTGGCCGCACGGTTTCGGGCAGTGTATCAATGGCCGTTTTGACAGCGTCAAACTGCGTGGTTTTACCTACGCCTGCGTAACCCTGTACCGCCGTAAAGCGGTCAGCACTCTCAAGGATAAGTGCGGACGCGTCGCGCTGTCCGGCTGTCAGGCTGGCGGGCAGCACGGCTGCGGCACTGGTCATCAGCGGTGTCAGGGCGTTCTTTCCGGCCTCAATTTCCCTGACGATCGCTTTCTCCATCTCCCATGTGGCGCGGGCTACATAGCGGATTTCGCCGTCATACGGCACCTTAATGAGCTCCCCGGCCTGCTCTAATCGGACTATCTCTCCGCCGACCCCGCCTGTGCTGCCAAGAAATTCGGCCGCTTTTTCTATCAGCTGCGCAAACGGAAAAGCGACATCTCGCATATTAGATACTGCCCGGGAGACCGCTTTCTGCGCATCGGTCTGAATGCCGGCTTTCAACGCGTCCATCGCTTCACCGGCCTCCTCGCGGCCGCTCAGCTGGCGGACCAGCTCCAGCGGTGTACGGTTATCCCGCAGGCGCCCGAGTTTTTCTTCCGCACGACCCAGCGCTTCGCCGGTAAAAATTTCAGCCTTGTTTCCGGACTGCGCCAGCGAATTCATCATGTTGGCGGACAGGTCGCGGGCGCCAAGTGATGCAAGCACCGTACCCGTCTCGCTGTCCCGGCTACCTGGCGCGCTGACGTAACCGTGGGTAACGTATAGAGGGCCATCCGTACTGAGGCGAAGCTGACGCTTCTGCCCGTCCCGCTGAACCGTCAGCATGCCATTTTCCACCGACGTTACCCTGAGCCGATCGCGGGCCCTGACGCCGGCTTCTTTATCGGCCGCGAGCGCAAAAAGTTGCTCACCTGGCGCCACGCTGAGGGTGACGCGCGTGAACAGGCGCCAGTCGCCGGTCAGGGCTGTCATCTTCACCCGGCTCAGCACGCCGTCACCGTCAATCAGGGTCAGCATGCGCGTATCCTCATGCACACGATCGATGACATAGTGACGCGTTTCCTCTTTTTCCGTGCGATCTTCAAGTACCATACCTGCCCGGTAGGTAGACGGAAGCCGGCGTTCTTTGGCAGAGGCAAAAACAGGGCTGCGAGCCTCGACTTCTGCTGTATCACGCCCGAGTTTGCCGGCGTTCTGCAGCGCGTCGCGGATGACGCTGGTGAGCTGCTGCTGTTCACGGGCACCCGTCACGACAGCGGTTACAGGCGCGTCTCCGCCGCTGAGTTCGGCATAGCGATCGGCCAGAACCTGATACCGCTCGCGCTTGTCCTGAATACTCAGCACCCGGACGTCCATTTCAGGTGCCGGGGTGCTCAGCGTGAGGCGCTCCGCCCCGGCTGAAGCCAGTACGGAAAGCGCACTGGCATTAGACTGACGGCCGGCGCTGTCAAGGAACAGCAGCTGCGCGTTCTTTTCCCGCGCCTCGGCGGTCAGAACCAGCACTTCCTTCAGCCCGAGTTTTTCCGCGCCCTCAATAATCAGCGTGCTCTGCACGCCGAGGCTGAACGTGCTGTCCAGCACGCGGCTGCGCGACAGCAAATCGTTCTTCAGCAGCGGGGATTTCCCAAAGCTCAGCGCACGCTCTGCGGAGCTGGACAGCACTTTCACGTCCCGCCCCTGCTCCCGTGACATTGTCACCAGCTCCTCGGTAGTTTCGCGCAGGCGCTGCACGGAAGCTGGCGCATTCAGAATGGCCACCGGTGCTCGCGCCGCTTTTTCAAGATGTGCCGGCGGCGCTTTTGAAAAGATGCGCATATTCGCCACTTTATTCTCTCTAAGGATTTCGGCCGTCAGCGACTGTACGGAGAGCTCATCAAGCAGGTGGATCTGTGAGGTGAACACGCCCTTTTCGCCGTCGAGCGGTGTCAGCAGGTCTTCACTGATTGCCTGATCGATGGCCCTGCGCAGGTCTGGCAGCTTCTGCTGCGTTTCACCCGCATCGTGGGCGGTCAGCAACAGATCACCATAGGTAAAGCGGGTCCGGCTGTCGCTCAGCACGGAAATGGCGGTGCGGACCGCGTCCATCGCCGGCACAGGGGCGTCCTGCACCTCACCCGCTTCAGGACGGGACATTTCACGTTCACGCGCTTCATTCATGACGCCCTGAATGTCAAAGCCGGTATCTTCCATCTGACGCTGCCAGCGCGCCTGCAGCCGGGCACGACCGTCAGCAGTTTCGGGTTTAGCGATCGGGTCATCTTTAACCTGTGCTGACGGCGATGATATGTCCTTATCCGCTGTTTCAGCGGCTGACAGCGTACTTTCCGGCGCAGGCTCTGCAGGCCCGTCTTTATTCTGTACTGACGGCGTTAAAAATTCTTTACCTGCTGTTTCAGAGACTTCTTCTGCAGCTGACAACGTGCTCTCCGGTCCGCGTTCTGCCGGCAAGTCTTTATCCTCTGCTGACGGTGCTGACGTTTCTTTATCCGCTGTTGCAGGGGTTTTATCTGTTACTGCCGCAGCCCGCTCCGGCGCAGGCTCAGCCTGCACGGGTATGGAGGAAGATTTAGGCCGGGTGCGCCCCGGTGCCGCCTCGTCCTCACCATAGCGGCTGATGTCCTGCTTACGCTGGCGCGTATCGAGTGCGGCCACGTCGCGGCTCTTCAGCGAGGCATCCTCGCCGGCGCGTGCGTGGATTTCCCGGTGGCGCGAGGAAAACTCATCCAGCACCGCTTCCGTAAAGCCCTTTATCTCCCACAAATCATGACGGCCGCCGGTCGGCACGGTTTCATAGCCGATAGCCTCAGCCTTACCTTTAAGGACATTACGGTAAATTTTGCCGTACGTTATCTGGTTGCGGTATGCCGTTTCGATAAAGCCGGCACCGTGAATGGTGTCGGTGGCCAGCGCCTTCCATTTGCCGTCCAGCTCCGTGACGTTGGCCATCACCGCGTGCGTGTGGATCTGCGGATCGAGGTTGCGGGAGGTGTCGTGCGTGAACAGGGCGGCGACCATTTTTCCGCTGGTCACGATGCGCGTGACGCCCTCCTTCGTGTCCCGGGCGCTTACCGTCTGCTCCATGATGGCCAGCGTCTCTTTTACTGCGTCATGGTGTGCCTCCAGCAGGCGTTTATCGCCGCCGGCAAGGATAAGCATCGAGACGCTTTTGGGTGCTGAAAAGGTAAAGTCGTGCCCCGGACGATGCACGTGGGCACCCTGCACCTCCTTACCCAGCATCACGCCGTTGGGCAGATTGCCGTGCAGAATGTCCGTGAACGTATCCAAATCAACCGGCCCCTCAAGCCCGAGTTCACGCGCACCCTCACCCATCCACTGCGTGGGCATGTCATCCAGAAAGTAATAGTTATCCTTGCTGCTGTAGTAGCCGGCAGCGTCGGCGGCCGAAGCCACCGGAGCAACGGTCATCATCGTTCATACCCTCCCGGGTCCAGGATGTCACTCATCTCCTGATACGCGTCGTAGTCGTCGCGATGTCGCAGGATGTTTTTTTCGTCATCGGCCATGCGTGCGTTGGCGTCGCTGTACTGCCGGGCATCAGCCTCTTCGCGCTTTTCCTGGTCGGTTTTTCGCGGGCTGATGTGCCGGACGATGAGGCGGCCGCCGTCGTCTTTTTCCATCTGCATGCTGAGCTCAGGCGCTTCACCCTGCGCCGCGCCGTCCTGCGGCACCGCCTCCTCAGCGTTGCTTTCACTGCTTTCTGCTGCTGTAGCCCGGCTTTTACGGCGCGCCAGCATATCGAGTGCGCTGGGTCCGGACGGTTTTGGTCTGATAACGGGTCGTACTGCGGGCTGCGGCGTTTCCGATGGCGACGCTTCTCCCCCGGTGTCTGACGGCGTGACCGGCCGGACAGGTGCCGGCGGCGTCATTTTCGTTTCAGGCGGTGCCTCTGCCGCAGCCTGCTTTGCCGGTATCGGCTCAGCCTCAGCCGCGATGACCGGCGCGGGTACAGTACGTAGCGGGAACGGGCGCACGTTTGAGGGCGGCGGCGTATCACTCACAGCTTCTGATGCGGGTCGTGCCTGAGCCGGCGTCGCAGCAGGTACTGGCGTCACAACCTCCCGCTCAGCAGGTGAAATCGGACGGCTCACGGGCGGCTCAGCTTTTAACGGTGCGGCAGCCGGTGAAGCAGGCACGGTCTCCGGCCCGGATGTGGCGGTGGTGCGGTCACCGTTTTCCAGTATTTCTTCGCCGGTCGGAAACGAAATGTTCGCCGCGCGGGAGCTGCGTTCGTTGCTCTTGATGATTTGTTCGAGCTCCGGACTCAGCCGGTCATGAAAGTCACGCTCAATCAGCGCGGGGTGATATTTTTTCTGTTTGCGATACTTCAGGTTCAGCTTCACCACCGGGTATTCGCCCGGCAGGCGCACATAGAACTGCAGGTTTGGCATCCTCATGATCTGGTCGTAGTCCACGATGGGCTCGTTGACCTTGTCCTTACTGATGGAGATACCATCGCGCACCTGATCAAGACCGTAGCTGTTCTGCTCGCGCGCCTCGCGCCGGCGCTGATGTCCCAGTTCCTCCTCCACGATTTTGGCCACCTCAGCGCTGGGTGAGCGGCCGTAGGCGCGGGTGTTCAGCAGGTCAAAAATGGCTTTGGCCATCTCGCGGCCGTAGATGTGGATCAGCTGTGGCATGTTCTGAATGCCAATCACGAAGCAGGCACCGAACTTGCGCCCCTCGGCCAGCGTCTCGTTTAACTCGGGTATCTTCTGCAGGCCGGCAATTTCATCGCCGATGATCCACACGCGCCTGTCGCTGTCCTCACCCATGCTCTGCAGCAGCAGTGTGGCCATCGACAGCCACATGGTTATCAGCGGGCGTACCGCCTTGCGGTGGCGTGCCGTGGTGGAGATAAACAGCCAGCTACTGTCGTACTGCGCATCGGTCATCCACTCGCGGATGCTGAACTCCGGCTTACCCTCCTTGTCCAGCCCCTGCAGATAGCGCAGCGACTTGGCGTAGTTGGTCAGCACCGAGCGGATGGAAATGGCGGTTTTCTCGATTTTTTCCTCAACCAGGTTGGCCGACGGGGTGTTCTTCAGAAACTCGCGCAGGCTTTTCAGGTCGATGGAGAGACAGGTTTTCAGGAACGCCTCAATGCTGCGGTCAGGACGGGACGCGAACTGCATGGCCGTGTCGCTGAAGATGGTGCGCGATGAGGACACCCAGAACGGGTCGGAGTCGCCCTCAACCGGCATCAGCGCGGCCGTCATGTTCTCGTAGTCCACCACGTCCTGCGCTTCGCGCCACAGCACCCAGTTCTCACAGCGCCTGTCGTGAGCGCAGAGAATTTTATCCAGGCGCTCGTCGTAGTGGGTCTCGATGAAGGTGCCGCCGGAATCGTAAACAATCGCGCGGTCGCCGCGCCGGCGGATATAGTCCAGCAGCCAGCGGATGAGCGTGGACTTGCCTACATTAACTGTGCCGTGAATGAGAAAGTTCATAATCTCGGCGTTCTTCACCATGTTCAGGCCGCCAATCTGCAGATCGGACTTCTGACCGGCTTTTTTCAGCAGCCGGTTGACCTCTTTAGGCTGGTCAGTAAGGGTCATGCCCGAGATAAACTCGTCCTCACTCTCCCGCTTACCGATGCGCCCCACATACCAGGCGATGAGGCACCAGAGCAGGCTGGCGGTGATACCGCAGGCGCTGGCGATAAAGCGCAGGTTCGTCAGAAACTGGCGGCCCATGTCCTGCATCCACGGATTGGCCAGCAGCTGCGCCGGCGTCAGCTTTATCGTGCACAGCTGCGCACTTTCATCGCAGTGCCAGAAGATGTCCCACGTGGCTTCAGCCGCACGCGGTGACAGGCCCAGCAGAGAGTGGCTGGGCCACGCTGCCCAGTACCAGAAGCCATTACGGAGCACGTCATCCGGCGTCGTAAGCCAGAACAGCACGCCAGTGGCCACTACGAACAGCAGCAGCATCCAGTGAAAAATCCAGTTGCTGACCTGCACAAACATGCGCAGCCGGTAGGCCGTCATCTGGCCGCCCTGCGTCAGGTATTTGGGTGTAAAACTCATGGGGAACTCCGGATAGCACGCAGGCGCAGCCCGCCCGGAAAAACCGGGCAGGCTGACGGCACAAAGAAAAGTGGCAGAGAGGGCCGCTCAGGCCCCGGAGATTATTCCAGCGTGACGGACGCAGGGGTGCTGATAAGCCCCGCCCGGCGCAGCAGCCAGATGCCGGCCATGACGGGGATAGCACAGGCGAAGATAAACAGATTCCAGCAGGCCAGCGTGAGCGCGGAAAGCACGCAGCCGGCAGTCATGACCAGCAGAACCAGCAGCAGCGTGATAACCCCCGGCGGCATCATGTCGCCCTGTGCCATTCGGGTGGCAAGGTCCCAGGCATACAGATGGCTGTGTGACATGATGGTTTTTACGATATCCGGCCCGGACTGCCACAGCACGATGGCGCTCCAGGCGAAACACAGGGTTAACCAGATAACAAATGTGCGTGCCGCACCGTTGAGAGTGAGCATAGGTATTTCCTTCAAAAAGTTAAGGTCGGGGATGAAGTACAGCCGTTACAACGCAGACTCCGGCACGCTGCGGGGAAGGCACCCCGCTGAGCATGAGGGATATAGGTCGGTTAAATCTGAGCCACGCTTCCGCTACCCCGTATATCAGGGAGAAACGTGGAAATATGAGGTCCCGTAAGGGAGGAGGGCAGCACCCGTGGTGTTGATGCTGCCCCGGTGTCCGCTGCCCGGGGGGCGCAGACGGGGGTCGGCAGGCGCCCCGTTGTCAGGAGAGATTTTCTTATTTCCCCTTAAGGCGCATGCCGCCGGCTTTACAACCGGTCGTTAAGTAATACCAGGAATTTCAGCGCCCTGCAAGCCGCCATATCTTTATAACGGTTATCCGGAGCGCCGCAGCGAAAGCTATGCCACAAACACTTACGGTCAGCACGTACAGAAACATGGCTCCGATCATAAAGTGACGAAGCGACCCGGCCCCGGGTGCCCCGCGGACAGCATCATAAACCCGTAATGCCGCACTCAGATTGTCCAGCAGCCAGTCGTCTGTCAGCGCGATAAGCGTCAGCGAGCACAAAAGCGCCAGGAACGAGACGGTAATGATGACAGTCAATGACGTCGCTGATGTCTCGCCAGAATTACGCACTCAGGCCTCCCGGAACAGGCGTCTGGCTTTACATAATACCTGCGACAGATTTGGCCAGCTGCGCTTCAAGCACAGGCTTAGCCTCTTCAAACTTCAGGTTCACCTTATTAGCATTTGAAACGACGCGGGTCTGATATTTCATGCGGTTGCCTTCTTCGCTGCTGGTCTGCAGCTTGATGCCCGATGAACCCTGGCGCAGCGCCGCCACGTTATCCGTGGTCACGGCGGCCTTGCTGCGTTCGGAAATCTGCAGATCGGTCACCATTGTGTAATTAACGTCTTCCACCATTGCGTCCGCTGCCATACCCGCCAGGCCTGCCGCAAGGCCTACGCCCAGAATGGCACCGCCGGACGTGCTGTTGTAGGCGGTAATACCTGCGCCCAGCGCGGCACCGGTAGCGGCACCTTCATATCCGGTTGACAGGAATCCCTGCGTCTGACGCAAGTCCATCTTTTCTGCCTTCAGCACGTTAGCCTGAATCCAGTAGTAGGCGGCATCAGGACTGGAGGTCACGGTATAGCCTTTTGCGCGCAGGTCCTGCGCCAGCATCGGCTCCAGATCGCTCATGTCTTTATCGGAGGTATTACGCACCTGCAGGTAAACCGTTTTCTGACTGGATGGCTCCAGCCAGACGGTCTGACTCATCTGCGTTTTGACATCGAGATTGCGTTTTTTGATGGCGGTGCTCATGGCACTGCATCCGGAAAGCATCAGAGAGGCAGCAGCGATTGCTGCCACGAAGGCGTTGCGGTTTTTCATTGACGTATCCTTGTTAAACGGAAAAAACGGGACAGGCGCGCCCCGGGGCACGCTGTTTTAAATGGGAGTTTGAAAATAACCCCCTTCGTCAGAGTGCCGGAAGGGGTATCGGCAGAAGCCGGGGGGAACTTAAATCTTTTTAATGAGGCTGCTGATTTTTTCGAGGGCAAGACCTGCACCGAGTCTGTTGATTTCCATTCCAACAACCAAGTTAACTACAAATAAAAGAGCAAACTCTAATACAGGTACGCCGAAAGCAAACCATGAGATAAAACTTGATAAAATCACTGAAAGAAACATAAACGCCAAGAAAAAAGCGATTGTACGAAAAACGATTTTCCTTAAGTGACTAAACAATAATGACTTCTTACGCACATCATCAGGAATAGCCAGATATAACAATAAGTTATTGTAAGCCATAATTGAAAAAATCACTCCGACTATAACTGTAGGAATGACTACTAGCAGGCCATCTGTAGTCAGGAAATCAATATAGCCTTCTGAGTAAGCATATTTGTACTTTAGAGAGTTAATATAATAAAACGTCCATGTATTAACCAAGCTTAGTAAGATCGATAGGGCTGGTATGAAAAAACTCTTTTTGAGTAAATCTGATGCACAGGCTATGACCGTATGCCCAGAAGCAAGTTTCTCAGTTAGCATTGCCATATCTGCATCAATTTCAGCTTTAGTGAATTGACTCATATTCCCTCTCCCAATATACGCTTATGAAGCCTTTTTCTGCTGCTCTCTAAGCCGTTCAAGTTTTTCTGTAAAATTATCCGTTTCGCTGCCATCAACCAAAGGTTTTGTTTGCCTTAAATCCTCTTCAGTACGGCCAATCTGCTGACTTCTGACCGCGCCCTGATGCTCATTTCTGAGTATATCACTGGACGTCTGAACAGTGGTTTTATTTTCGGCGATTTTGCCATCATTTTCCCTGACAGTTTCCATAAGGCCAGATCTTTGTGCTGCGACCTGATTAGCGACATTGTTCTGAATGCCGGCGCCTGCGGCCTGCTCGCTCACACGTTTTGACCCGCTGCGGAAATCTTCTCGCATTTCCTGAGAAGGGACACCCGCCGGACCGCTGAGATTCCGCTCTCCCTGCCGCGTGCTGACTTCAGCTGTCTGTCCTTTCCTGACGACAGCATTCTGCGACGAACTTTCAGCGGGTCCATAGCTGTCAGCCGGTGAGGTACCCGACAGAGCCTGTCCGGAAGCCTGTGCGCCGGCGGGCAGCGTAGTTCCACGGTCCGCAGATGTCCCTGCTGCATCCAGCGAACGTGCCGGCTGGAGCGGCTCACTGTTAACCTGGTCAGTCCGTGCGCCATAGTTACGCATGATTTCAGGTTCAAGCCGCTCATGCATAAATTCAGTAGCCGCGCCCTGCGCGCTTCTGACGTTTGTCAGGATGTTCTGGGCGTCACTGCCATATTTAGCAGTTGTCCAGTCCACAAATTCCTGATTGTAGTTGGCGTCCAGGCTGGCGCTCTGCGTCTGCGACAGCGTGGCCATGCGGCTGAATTCCTGACTGCGCGTGCTGCTCTCGGTGTACTGATGGTACTGACTCTTCGCATCATTAAGCGTCGCTGCGAACTGCTGAGCGTTAGAGCTGGACTGATTATCAGTATGACTCCCTGAATCGCTCAGACGGGTCGATGTCACCATGTCCACGCCCTCGCGGAAATCACGCGCCTCCTGACTGCTCTGGTCCTGACGGTTGTCACGGCCCTCAGCGTGGCTGTCCTGCGTACCGTGCGAGCTGCCGGACGTGTGTCGCCAGTCTGTATTGACGTTCGCTTCTCCGCCGGCGCTGAGGCCGGTTGCCCACTTGCCGAGTTTGCCCGCCAGCTGGTCACCGGAGTCAAATTTAACATAGCCTCTGGCACCTGCACCTGCACTGCCCTGGTTGGTGATGTCCATCAGCTGGTTGTAGGCCTGCTGTTCAGAAACATTGTGCGACTTCGCATAGTTCTCAACGGCAGACTGCATTTTGCTCGCGCCTTTAGAGACATTCGTTGCCACACTGTTGTCGCTGCCCTGCGTCATGCTGTCGCTGTTACCGCTCTGCTGCGTCAGCTGGTTCATCTGCTGGAAGCCGCTGGTCACGCTGTGGTTATAGCCATCAAGCGAACTCTGCGCCTGCTGCTGTGCCTGCCGTGCCTGCTCGGAGAATCCGCTACTGGCGAGTGAACTTAAGCGCATGCTGACAGGCAGGTTTGATATCGCCTGGCTGGTATCCACTACGGTGTGTCCGTCCGCCGTCTGCGTCATCATCGCGTTATTACCGGTCTGGAAGCCCTGAGACCCCGAGCGGCGCAGCATATTGGTGTCAAACTTGTTGGCGCTGACGTTATCCATCGACATGTTGTTAAACGACCAGTTGCCGTCCGCCGTCGTGGAAGCCTGTCCGCCGGTCGCAAACGCCGCCGAGCTCATCACTCCCCCAACGGCCTGTGAGGCCACAGACGCCGCGCCTTTGGTCAGGAAAAAGGCGAGCACCGGTATCGACATGCTCAGGTAGCCCGCGATGTTGGCCGCGTCTGAGTGCTGCAGCGCGACCTGATCCTGACTGGCCAGCACCAGCGGCGTGGCTCCGGTCTTCGTCTGCAGATAAAAGTTGGCCAGCGAGTTAAGGATGGCGAACATCACCGGCCACATCGTGAAGTAAACAAAACCGCCGGCGTACAGCTTCAGCGTTTTAAGCCCGAAGATGTCGTGATTTACCAGCGCAAGCGCGATGACCAGCGGGAACAGCGCAATCAGTACCAGTATCATCAGCGACTGGAACATCGGCAGCGTACGCGACGCTATCACGCCGCCCGCGCCCCAGCTGATGCGCTGCTTGGTCATACTGGACTCGGTGGCCAGATTCAGCAGGTTGGCCGTGTCGGAAGAGCGCGCCGCAAAACCTTTCCAGCCGTCACGGATGGCCGCATTGGTAATATTATTACGCATAATCTGCGCTGCGCTCAGGCCGCCTGCATAGAAGAAGTTGTAGCTCTCATCCATCGCGTTGCCGAGCAGCGTGTCCCCGCTGACGCGGCTGCCGAACACGCGCGTGGCCAGTACATGCCAGGTCGTGCCGCCGATGCGCACGTCCGCCCCGATCAGATTTTTGACGACCGCAGCCGCCTGCTGGCAGGTGATAAACTGCCGCCCACTGCCCGTATCCTGATAAAGACCGCGCAGCGGGCTCGGGTTATTCGTAATCAGCGTCAGCGGATCGGTGCTGTTCAGCAGCTGTGACACGGTGTACTTGTTATTCAGCAGGATATCCCCCACCACGCAGTTTTCCACATAGTCGGTAAGCATGCCGGCCAGCTGCGGATTCTGTGACCGGAAGTCCGTGGTCTGTGCCACAATCTGCGAACCGAACAGCATGCCGGACTTCGTATAGGTCAGCGAGTCCGGGCGCGAGAAGCTGTACTCATAAAGCCGCGCCACGCCGAACTGCACTGACGTGGTCAGCCCGGCGATGAAGGCCAGGCCGGCCGGCACGTTATCGACCTGATAAACTGCCGCCGGATCGGTGACATCAAGTATCTGCACGCTGCGCTTCGGAACGAGCAGCACCGACGTGATGACAAAAAAGATGGCCAGCCAGCTGGCAAAGACCATCGGGTTGCGCGATTTGATGAAGCTGACGATCACGCCCAGCACGCCAAAAAGCCCGGCGATACGTTTTAACGTGTCATAGGTGTCGCTGCCGATAACGGTGACGACGCCGTTAAACACCTGACGCCACATGTCACCGCCGTAAATGGTCCAGACCTCAGTCATTGCCCGTTCCCCACTGATAGTTGCCCTGATAGGACGTCGAGATAATGGTGGATACCTGCTGCTGCAGGTACTGCATGTTGCGATCGATACCGTCCAGCGCGTTCTGGTCGGCGGTACTCTGCAGCTTCATCTGTGCCAGCAGCGAGGTTGCAGCCAGCACGTTGTTACGCAGCTCGCCGGCTGCCTGCTCGGGGAAGTTTTTACCGGCCAGTGACTGGCTCGCCTGTTTTACCAGCTCCTGCAGGTACTGGATCATCATGTCCTGCGCGATAAAGTCGGCGACCTGTATCAGGTAGGTCGGGCTCATGCCCATGCTGCGGGAGTTGGTCAGGTATTTCAGCACCGGCACCGAGGTGGTGTTGATGAAGCCTTTCTCTCTGTCCGACAGGCCGGTATCGGCCGTGAGCTTGCTGTCGATAGAAATCATCAGGTTTCTTACCTGCGTCACCAGCGCCACATCGCTGCTGACCGTGACGCTGGCCACCGTCGGCCCGAGGCACAGGTCCTGCTCATCACAGCCGTACATCTTCGCGGTGCCGCCGCGCATCAGCACGGTAATGATGTCGCGGTTATCAACCAGCGGCGTCAGGACGGTGACCTGTCCGGCTTTATTGAAGATGATGGAGCCCACTACGCTCATCACCAGTTCCTTCAGCTGGCGGTTACCGTCGAACAGGTGATTGCGGCCCAGCGCGTCCCAGATGAGATTTTTGTTTTTCAGCACCTGATCCTTCATGTTGGCGGACGCCCGGCCGGTGACGCTGTCACCCTGACCGCCCACGGTGCAGCCCTGACGCGACGCCGCCCAGTCGGAGAAAATGTTGCTCTCACCTGCAATGTCCTGACAGATTTTCTGGTTCGATACCTGAGACACCGGCCACAGGCCGCCGATGATGCCCTGCGCGGCCTGACAGGAGCTCATGTTGGCGGAGTTCACGTCCGAGGCGAGTTTCTGCAGAAAGTCTTTGGCCTGCTTGAGCTCCGGCACCATCGTCTGCAGTGCCAGGTCAAAGGCGTAGCCAGCCGCATTACTCATGATCTGCTTAACGAATCGCTGCAGTTCGGCCCCGTTGATGTAGGAAAAGGCGCCCAGATAGGAGTCAATGCCACCGCAGCCGGCGTTGAGTGACGGTACCTGCATTGAGATGAGCTGCACCTGTTTGACCGGGTTACGCAGATAGATGGAGCCGCCGGTAACGTAGCCTGCGGCCTGACCCTGCCATGCCTGCGCCTTTGAGACGTTGCCGTCAAAGCCGAGGCTGCCAAAGTAGCCGTTCAGGTCACCCTGCACGTCGGCAAAGGCCGGCGCACTCAGGGTAAGCGCAGCCAGAGCGCCTGTTAGGAACTGACGCAGATTCATGATGTTTTCCCCGCCTGCAAGTGTGTACGTTCTTTCATTGAAAACTCCGTTCATTCATAAATCCGTGCCGGCGCAGGGTGATGCTGGTCAGCACGCCGCAGCCGAAGCCACCGGCAAGGGAGAACAGGAACAGCAGCGGATAAAGCTGCAGACCGCTGAGCACCAGCGCGTCAGAACCGTAAGTCATGCCATCCATACGGCCGGCAATTTCACAGGCGAGCCAGGCATACAGGGCGGCGGCGGCCAGCAGTGAGGCGCAGACAAGCAGCAGCGCAGTCTCCAGTCGGGAGAGCGTTAACGTTTTTTCAGTCATGGGTATTCCGTCGGCGGCACAGCCGCCCGTATTACTGCGGGGTCAGTGAGGCACTGCTCGGAACCGGACCCAGCGTGTCCGGTGGAAGGTTATCGATATCGGCTTCGATCATCTGCGCCAGTCGCTGGCTCATGGTTCCCATGTCCGTCTCACCCTGAAACAGCGGGTAGGCCACGTTGGTGTTCACGTTGACCATAAAGGTGGTCGGCGTTGCGATGGGCAGCCCGTTGCCGAAGAATGTCAGGATCTCACCGGCAATCGGCTCATTCGGTCCCGCCTTACGCGGGATAAGCGCAATGGGAAAAGCTGCATCGCCGTAGCCATCAAGCGTATAGGGGTACACCTTTATCCCTTCCGAATCAGCCCAGGACTTCAGCAGCGGGTCAAACTTCGCGCTGTACTGACAGCCGCGCTGCATAAAGACCACCACCGCATAATCGTTCAGGTTTACCTGCCGCCCGTCGGTGAGGGACATTATTCTGGGGGGCTTTACGGGTGCCGAACGCACCGGGCGGGTCCCGGGCAATCCGAAATCCGGCAGCTGCGCACCGCGCTGCCCCTTCGCCTGCTCAAGCGCAGCAATGTCCGAGGCCACCGACGCCTGTGCGAATACCGGCAGCGTCAGCAGTACCATCAGCAGCACGTTAAGCCTCATGATGGCCTCCCCTGCCGCCGCGCGACCTTCGCCAGGCAATCAGCTCCGCGATGAGGCCCAGCGCGACCAGAACCAGACAGGCTACCGAGACGCCGGCAAGCACGTCGTACGTGAAGCTGACTGACCACGCCAGCAGCTGGCGCAGGCAGTTAAAAATGATGCCTGACATAAACAGTAAGATGATAAGAGGTAAGCGTTTCATTTATGGACTCCCTGAGCGTGGCGGCGCAGGGTTCGCACTGCCACGCCGGCAATAATGGAAAACAGTACGCCGGTGAGGTAGAGGCTGCGCAGCGTAATGTCAGTCTCTGTTGCCCATGCATCACGGCTCTCTGCCGCCTTCACACACTTGACAGGCGGGGGAGCAGGCCTGATATCACTGCTGACCGATACGGCTTTATCCCGTGATGTGTCAGGAACCGGCGGCCAGGTCTCCACGGGCATGGCCTGCGATACGCAGCCCCACACCTGTCCCGCCGGGGCGTCGCGCACCAGCGCGTCGGCCTCATCCAGCAGCCACTGTCCGGCGCCTCCCGAACTGTGTGCTCTGAGCAGGAACAGCAGAAAAAACAGCAGCGCCGGATGGATAACCAGCGTCTGCAGCAGAAAGTTACCTGCCCGATTCGTAGCACGCAGCCGCCCGTGCCAGACCGGAGAAAGAGTCAGCATGATCATGTCCTCAGAAGTTAGGTTTGAAACCGGTGACCACATTGAGAAAGCGCTTCGCAAGGTCGTCCTGCGTCATAAAGCCGTAGGCGAGCGGACGGAAGCTTTTTGACCTGGGGTCAACCAGAAACAGCGCCGGATAGTGCGTAATTCCCATGCGCGCGCTCTGGCCGGCGTCCGGCCGGCTGTCGGGCACCTGCGGCGACACCGTGCCGTCCACGCTGACCGGTATCAGTGATATGTGCCGCAGGCGGGCAAAGTCCGCCACCACGCCGGCCATCTGTGCATCAATCGGGTCACCGCCGCGGTAGAAGTAGAACAGCCCGTACTGGCCGGCAAGCTGGCTGATGGCCTGCGTCTGCTCCTGCTGGTCCCGTGCCTGCTGCAGCGGCGCGGTGCTGTTGTAGTGCGGATGGTCAAGGTTGTAGTCGAGATCCGGATGGTCAAGCTGCGCCACGGCAAAGGACTGGCTGAACATCGAGGCCCGGTCGGTCCAGAACTTCTGCCAGCGCAGGAACGTGGCGGTATGCTCTGCAGACGGGTGGAGGATGGCGTTGTTCAGTGCCTCCTTTGTGTACTCCTTAAGTACGTCCGCCTGCTCTGACGGTGACAGCCTGCTGAAGTCCGGCACCTGCGGCGCGGGCTGCGCTTTAGGTGCCGGCGGGTCCGGCTTTTTCTTCGGCTCGTTGTACCAGTGCCAGCCGGTAAACGGGTCGGCCGGCGTCACCACCGCGTCAGCAGCCGGCGCATCGTCCGCCACCGCCTGTCCGGCAAACATAACCATCACAAGGCTAATCAGCAGTCGCTTCATTATTTACCTCCTGTCTGCGCGTTAACCTGTGCAGCTATGCGGTCCTTTGCCTGTTTGATCATCGTCGCTGAGTCAGGGATTTTCTGATTGGCCATGAGGTCGCTGTAGAAGTCCTGGAAGTTAATCAGATCAAAGTTAATGGCCTGCAGTTCAGGAACCGTAATGCCGCGACAGTTCGGTGAGTCACCGCTGCCAAAGCTGACGTGCAGCTGATCGCGGCGCCCCTGCTCCTGGATGATGCGGGCAAGCTTGCCGCCGAACACGCAGTAGGCCTGCTTCTTCTGCACGCACACCCCCAGCACGGCCTTATTGCAGGCTTCGCCGACCAGAACGGTAACCTTTTTAGCCTTCGCTTTACCGATGGCCATTTCGTCACTGTTGCAGTTGGCCAGCCCCGAACTGTTCCCCCAGCCGGTATCAACGCAGCAGTTTGAGAAGCCGGCCATCGCCTTGCGGCAGTAGAGCGCCTGTCCGGTAAAGGCCTTGATATCTATCTGATCGCCGTTTTTGACGTCATCACCGGCGGAGGCCAGACCGGCAAGCTTGGCCACGGCGGTATCAAAGCCACTGTCGCCGGCACCGTCAGTGCCGTCACAGTCGCCGCTCTGACAGAGATACTGTCCGCCGCACAGCAGGCCCTGCGAGCTGTAGGTGGTCTGGCACTGGTAGGTATCCTGCTCATGCATGCACGTTCCGCCTTCCGCCTCGGTACAGCCGCGGCCGGCAATGGTGCAGTTCCGGTCAGACATCAGCTGAGCGCAGTTACCGGTGGAGTTCACCGGCACGATGTAGCTGTCCTGGTACTGCCAGCAGCCCTGCGTCTGGGTATAGGTCTGGCCGTCGGAGGTAACAGATCGGGAGCCTCCCGGGTCGGTGCAGACGCTGCCGGTACTGGCGGTGGCCTGGGATTTGTCAAAGCTGCAGCTTTCGGACCAGGTCGTGTCGGCCTTTTTGTCGGACACGGTCACGTTAAACGTCACGTCGAGGTGGAACAGCGTGGTGCCGTTATTAATGTATTTAATGAGCGTGTTAATGATGGCATCGAGTCGGGCCCCTTTAGGGGTAATCACGGCAGAGTAAATCTGACCCGCATT
The DNA here is from genome assembly GCF_016658625.1 of Pantoea sp. S62. Taxonomy (NCBI): domain Bacteria; kingdom Pseudomonadati; phylum Pseudomonadota; class Gammaproteobacteria; order Enterobacterales; family Erwiniaceae; genus Pantoea; species Pantoea sp. S62. Next base: position 50,893 of record NZ_JACVVI010000024.1, read on the forward strand.
AACCTGCTGTCCTGCGACACCCAGGCTGTCAGCCCCCTTGCCGTACCGGAGGGTTACATTGTTGTTCAGTATCGAGGTGACATAATCTGCCCCGGAGTTATAAGACGGGGCCGGGGTATAAACCAGCTGCGTGGTGCCGCTGACGAGCGTAGCCGTTTCAGGAAACGTGAAATCTACCAGTATCTGATTGCCCGAGCGCCGTGCGTTTTTGAGCAGCATATTCATCGTCCGGGTTTCCGTGTGGCTTGAGCCCGTAACAATTACGCTGCCGGTGCGGGCACAGGTCTGGACCTGCGCCACGTCCCTGTCGCAGGTGAAGTTTTCAAATACTGACTTCGACACGACTTTCGCGGTGCACTGGCTGTTGGTACCGTCCACGATGGAGCCGCTGTTCGCCTCCGCATTCTTGCCGTTCTGGATAAAGTCGGCGTTAGGATCAATGGTCACGGCCGGATTCTTGGTTGAAGAGTCCGTGACCGCCTGCCCCGCTTCGTTACTTCCAATCTGAGTCTGTCCCTTATCCTTTATCCCGCCGTCCCCGCCCTGCACGCCGCCGTAA